>JBBRJR010000067.1:0-11214 GCA_038218865.1 Kapaibacterium sp. (SeqCode)
CAATATATACAAGTATATTTTCAGGAATATAGCCTTTCATACCTGTTTGATTTACAACTACCGCGCCGGTCATTTTATTGTCATCATAAGAAGTAACTAAAAAACCGCCGTCGGAATCATATTCTTTCAATGAATAATTAACTGCCTTTTCGATGTCAGCCCAAGCGTCGCCAAATTGCTCCAAATTCGTGAATAAAAAATCCACAATTTGCTTTTTTTCTTCTGGTGTTGGCTTACTTTCGGGTTTAAAAATTTTCGAACTGTACATAGGGTTAATCTCCTTAAATTAAAAATACATAAGTTGCTTAGAAAAATAAAATATTAGCAACTATCTTATTAGTAACGAATTATCAATCAAAATAGTTTAGGTTGATTGAAATCATTAACTTTTGTTTATCATTTTGACTAACAAATCGACTCAAAAATCAACTTAAAGCAACATCTAAAAGCATCATGGTAGCAAAGCCAAGCATCGCACCGATGGTGGATAAATCCGTTTCATTGCCTGTTTGGGACTCAGGGATAAGCTCTTCGACAACGACAAATATCATTGCTCCAGCAGCAAAGCTTAAAGCATAAGGCAGCAGGGGCTCTACGGCGAGTACAAGATAAGCGCCCAAAACGCCGGCTATCGGCTCGACTATTCCAGAGAGTTGACCATAATTAAAAGCTTTCAATCGCGAAAATCCCTCGCGGCGCAAGGGAATAGCGACAGCCGCTCCTTCTGGGAAATTTTGCAAACCGATACCGATGGCTAATGCAATCGCTCCGGCAAACATGGCGGGATCGGAATTGCTTGCCAACGCACCAAAAGCTACGCCAACAGCCAAGCCTTCGGGGATATTGTGGAGCGTAATAGCCATAATTAGCAAAACGCTTCTTTGCCAAGAAGTCTTTATGCCCTCGGCTTTATCAACGGATAATCCCATGTGCAAGTGGGGCAAAATTTTATCGATAATAAAAAGAAAAAGCCCGCCGGAAAGAAACCCGACCACTGCTGGCACCCAAGGAATGCCACCTTGCGCTTCTGCCATTTCAATAGCTGGCTTCAGCAAGGACCAAAAGCTCGCCGCTATCATTACGCCTGCAGCAAAGCCAAGCATAGAATTAAGCACTTTTTGATTTATCGTTTTAAAGAAAAAAACCATTGAGGCGCCCAAAGCTGTAACGCCCCAAGTAAAAAGCGTTGCAAAAAGCGCCATGACAACAGGATCGTAATTGAGTAACCAATCAGAGAACATATATTATTCCTTATAATTTTTATTCTATTTTTGTAAATATTCCATTTTTATTATCATAATTAAATACTGAGCCAGAAAAAATATCGTAATACCACCCCAAAATATTCATCTTTCCCTGCTCGAATTTTTCTAATATAAAAGGATAAGTAAGCAGGTGGTTCATTTGCTCTATTACGTTTTCTTGCTCGAGCAGTAGGTGCAAATCCTCTTCCGAAGCATAATTAGATTTTTTTTCATCCACTCTTTTTTTGGCATTTGTTAACAATTCGAGCCATTTTTTTGTGTGAGGAGTAGCGGCTAATTCACTATCAGACATAAACATGGCGCGGCAACCGCCGCAATTAGAATGTCCGCAGACGATTATATTTTCCACGCCCAAAACGACTACGGCGTACTCAATAGCAGAAGTAGTTGCCAAATATTCGCTCGACGCGCGATAGTTAGGTACAACGTTTGCAATATTGCGCACGACGAATAAATCACCTGGTAGGCTCGTAGTAATCAAGTTCGGCACTACGCGGGAATCCGAGCAACCTATAAAAAGCGTTTGAGGCTTTTGCTCGCCGCCCAAAGTATTGAATAGAGTTTTATAGCGGGCAAATTCTTGAGTGGTGAATTTTTTCACTCCGTCGAAAAGTAATTCCACGAATGTCCTTAATAATAATAGATGGATTAATATTAAATTTACGAAATTTGTTAGAATTTATTTTTTTTGATATTCTGAAAATCGCAGTTTTGGGGACAGCCACAGAACAATATCACGAATATAAGGAATATAGGTTTGAATGGGCAATGTGATGACACATACATTTTTAAACATACCCCGACCCAATGGCACGAGGAAAAGACATTAATATGACCTCTCCCCAGCCCTCTCCTTTGGAGAGGGCTGGGGAGAGGTCAGCGTAAGTGCCATCTCATTGCTCATTCCTATCATTTCTGAGTTACCTCGCAACACTGCCTTTTACAAGAGGGGGAGAAAGAAGATGTTGTATTATAATAGCTTACGATACTCTATGTCCATGTTCTTGTCGAGGCTGTCTCAAAAGTTGCAATCCTCGCTGTTTTGTCATTCCCGCGTACGCGGGAAACCATTGTTATTAAGTTCCTTGCAAAGGCATGGGAGGCTGACCAATATGTAAATTCGACAATTTAGCTATAACCTGCGAAATCTGAATTTTTCTATATCGCGTAGCGATAATATTATGGTAACAATAAAATAAAAAGAAAGTTGTTTACTCCGTAGGAGTTATATATAATCGCTACGCGATAAATGTCTTTGAAATTGTTAAGTGTTACCATAATTAAATCGCTACGCGATAAGAAAAATGTTCTAATTAAACATATTTATATGAAAAATATGACTTATCGGGGCAGCAATGACAAAACTGCTTGAATTTTGCCTTATTGGGCCAGTCACAACAAGAAATATGATATTAATCAACAGTCTGCTAAGATTTATTATTATTTTGCGATTACAATTGTTTTTGTGCCGATGCCAGCGCGTGACCTTGCTATGACGACATAGCTGCCACTTGCGTAAGTGTCTAACGGAACATTAATTTCGGCATTATTCGATTGCGAATTTACTTTTTGATTGAATATTTCGATGCCGTCGAGACTGAAAACGGAAAGCTCTAAATCCAGCATTTCCTTCGAGGAACTGACGTGTATTATATTATTATTTTGAGTAATATCGATTATTTTAATATTTTTGACGCTTTCAAAAACTGACGTAAGTACTTTATTGCAAAATGTTTCTTTGGTAACAAGTTGGACTGCACTGGTTATTGATTGCACACTATCTTCGTACTGAACTGCCCAAAATGGCTTATAGGGCGGAAGCTCAGGCACAAAGCCGTTATAGAACATGCCAATTTGCAAGCCGACGGGAGTAGGATTTTGTGCAACTAAGGTTGCATAGGGTTCACATTTCAAAAACTCGGCATTGGCTTCTGTGCTATTCATCCAGCCCGAGGCAGCAAATACAGAATCCTTTGGCAAGGGGAATTCCATTTCTTCGCCTTGGACGGGCGAGCCAAAAAACATTAAATATTTAAAGACAATTATCGGTGCAGTTATATCAGGGTAATTCGCATCTTGGAAGAAATAAATCCAGCCTGTGGCTTTGCCGTTAGTGGCGTTATAGCTGAAGGAGAATCCGCCTTCGTCATCACCGATGTTTTGAATGCCAATCATAGTTAATTGTGGATTTTCGAGCAAGGCAGAAGCCTCCTCGAAAGCAGTAGCGTAGCCCTCTGCTGCAGAAAACTCCTCGCCGCCCACTTGTGCCGAAGCACTGGTAACTGCAAAGCAGGCAGCAAGTAACAAAACAGAAAAAAATCTTTTCATAAAAATAATCCCCAACAAAAATTAAAAAAAATATTTAATATCATAATAAGAAAATTACGAAAATTATTTTTCATTGTTGCAATAAATTTTAATAATTTGGTAAAATTTTAGGCAAGAATTTTGTCCCTTATATATTTTACTTATTAGAATGAATAAAATTATCATCTAAATATATGATTTTAAAAGGGGGCACGAAATGCAAAAGAAATACTTCGTCAATAAAAAATGTAGAATATCCTACACTTGGCTTTTAATCTACTCCATAGTGATTGTTTCCGCAGTTTCGGCTTGCACTCCTACAGCAGTCAGGACAAGTAACAACTATAAAATTAATCCCCAAAATAAGCAGAAAAAAAATGATATACCTGACGCAGCGGCTGAAGACAAAATAAAAGAATTTGAAGAGAAAATGGCTGCGAATCAAAAAAACGAACTTCTAAAAAATGAAGATATGACGTATCAGAAAGAGGAAGAGTCCGTCGAAAAGCTCTCGATAGCTCAAATAATGGAGCAACGCTTGCCGACGCTTCGCGAGCAAATGCAATCGCTGTCGGAAACGCAAGTCGTTATGGGAAATAAGATTAATACAATTCAAAATGATATAAATGACATAAAATATAGCATAGAAGAGATAAAAACAGCGCTCATCAAATCTAATCAAATAGAGCCGCGAAGAGTGGTCGCTGGCGAACCGAAGGAAAATTTGGACAATTCAAATGAGAATCGCGACGATACTGAAAAAGCCCCATCGGCAAAGCCAGCTTCAAATATACTTTTGCCAGATGAAACACAAAGTAAACCAAAAGCTAAATCCGCCACCGCTGCTAAGCCTAAGAAAATTGCTGCCGCTACTCCTGCGCAAACTGCTACGAGAAATAAGCCTGTAAGCGATGTAATGATCGAAACCCCCAGCGTTGAATCGCCATCTCCGCCAAAAGTCATGCTAACCCAAGCGCTAAATGATTTATCCAAAAAAGATTATAATGAATCGATAAATAAGCTGAAAGTAGTATTGTCGTCTTCCAAGGACGACGAGACGCTTTCGGAAGCCAATTTTTACATGGCAGAAAACCAAAGGGCGCTCAATAATTTCGACCAAGCACGCGAGCATTACTCAGCGGTACTCAAGAGTAAAGGTACAGACAAAAAAGACGATGCTGCTGCTGGCATAGCCGAATGCCTGTTAAAATCCGGCAATACTACCGACGCGATTACAGCATTCAAAAGTTTGATCACTAAATTCCCTAAAAGCGAGTTTGTACCAAAAGCACGAAAAATGCTCCAACAGATGTAATTTTCAATGTTATTTTCTCAATTATCACTTTTTTTCCGAAATTCTTTACGATTTTACAATAATTTATAGTTAAATTTAATTAAATTTGTTATATTAAGAATTGAATTTTATTATTTTTTATATAAGATAGGAAAAAGATGGTAGAGCGTTATACCTTGCCAGAGATGGCAAAAATTTGGTCAGATGAAAATAAGTACAAAATTTGGTTGGACATAGAGATTTTAGCTTGCGAGGCGCAAGTGGAATTAGGGCTTGCCCCAAAAGAAATAATCGAGCAAATAAAATCAAAAGCTAAAATAAATATTCCACGAATCGAAGAAATTGAAGAGAAAACCAAACACGACGTTATTGCTTTTTTGACAAGCATAGAAGAGCAGGTGGGCGAGCCTTCGCGGTTTATTCATTTGGGCATGACCTCGAGCGACGTTTTGGATACTACTTTGGCAGTGCAAGCAAAGCAAGCGGGCGAGCTTATATTAGGCGAGCTTTTAAACCTTGAAAAGGTCTTAGCAAAAAGAGCCAATGAATTCAAATATACCGTTTGCATCGGTCGCAGCCACGGCATACATGCCGAACCAATGACATTTGGCTTGAAGTTCGCACTTTGGTTAGATGAATGCCGCAGAAATATTAAACGTTTAAAAAGCGGGATCGAAGAGATTGCAGTCGGAATGATAAGCGGCGCAGTCGGCACTTTCGAGCATATACCGCCGCGCATCGAAGAGTACGTTTGCGAAAAATTGGGGCTTCGTCCTTCCATTGTCTCGACTCAAGTTATCCAACGCGACCGCCATGCTGAATTTTTGCATTCCATAGCAATGATCGGTTCTTTCTTAGAAAAAATTGCGACTGAAATACGCCATTTGCAACGCACGGAAGTCCAAGAAGCCGAAGAATATTTTTCGCAAGGACAGAAAGGCAGCTCTGCTATGCCACACAAGCGCAATCCGATAAGCTCCGAAAATATCTGTGGGCAAGCGCGGCTTTTGCGTACTAACGCTTTGGCTGCGATAGAAAATAACGCACTTTGGCACGAAAGAGATATATCTCACAGCTCGGTAGAAAGAGTAATCTTCCCCGATTCAACTACGTCCTGCCATTATATTTTGAGGCGCGCTGTTTCTATGCTCGAGAAGTTGATAGTTTATCCTGAAAATATGAAACGGAATATGGAACTTACGCTTGGGCTGTATAATTCTCAAAAAATTCTGCTCGCGCTTGCCAAAAAAGGGCTCAAACGCCAGACGGCTTATGAATTAGTTCAAAAGTCAGCTATGCGTTCGTGGAACGAGCGAATTCCTTTTGACCAAACTTTAAGCGAAAACAAAGAATTAATGGAATATTTCGGAAAAAATGAAATAGAATTGCTGTTTACTTTCGATGAGATTTTCCAAAGTGTTGACTATATTTTTAATAGATTAAATATTTAATTTTAACAAAAGAGAATACAATGAAAAGGGAAGAACTTTATCATGATTTCCTCGATAATATGCACAGCGGCTTTGTGCTTTTGGAAAATCATCCGGAAGAGAACGATTTTGTCTTTATCGATTGCAATAAGAAATTTCTCGATTATTTTCAATTTGATATAGGGGACGTAATTTTAAAGCATTTATCGAATTTGAAAGATAGGATCTTCCCCAATATTGGCTCATTTGTGCAAAAAATAATGCAAGCCGGGGTGACTGCTTCTTACGAAGCGCATTGCCTTGCGACCGAGCGAATATTCGAGCTAAATGCTTATCCATTTGACAATGTATTTATTGCTCTGCAAATTAATGATATAACAAAGCGGAAGAATTTAGAAAAAGCCTATATCGAAAGCGAGGAAAATTACCGCACCTTGGCAGACAAAACGCCTATTTCGATTGTCTCTTTCGACTCCGAAGGAATTATTACATTTGTGAATGAATACTTTTTAGCGAATTTTTGCAAAGGCATAAACAGAGCCGAATTTTTTATTGGCAAAACTATTAATCAGTCACTCGATTGCCTAAAATTTATTTCGAAAGAGATAGAGCAAGTTTTGCTTAATAAATTTATTGATTTAAATGATATTGAGGTTGTATCAATCGAAAACAACTCGATGAATCATTGCAACATTAGAGGAGTGCCTCTTGTCCGAAATAATATATTGCGTGGCGGGATTGTCATTATCGAAGATATAAATTATAGAAAAAAAATCGAGCAGGAGCTCGCCCAAAAAAACTCCGACCAAGAATTGTTGCTCGATAATGTTGATTTCATGATATGGTTTATGAAATCAGCCAATGAAATAGGTCTTTACAATTACGCTTTCGCTGAATTTTTCGGCATTATGCCAAACGCTGCTTCGACGTATTTGATAAGTGATTTTTTGCCACACCACGAAGCTATGGAGCTTTCAGATTCTTTCCATAAGGTTTGGAAAAGCAAATATCCTCAATATTTCGATAAATTTATATTTAACAAGCTCGGCAACAAAAGGCTGCTTCGGATGAAGGTTACGCCCAAGCTGAATTCTATTATGGAAGTGGAATTTTTAGTTTGCTCGGCACATGATATTACCGAACAGCGACGTAATGACGAGGAAATGAAGAATCTAATTGTCGCTTTGAAGCTCTCCAATAAATTAACGGACGAGCGTGCTGGTGAAATCATGGAGCTCAATAGGCAGTTGGCTGATTCCGAAAGTAAGCTGAAAGAGTCCTTAAATGCTAAAGATAAATTCTTTTCAATTATCGCACACGACCTTATTTCACCTTTCCAAGGATTTATGAGTTTGACAAAATATTTGTCTGACCACATTGATTCGCTCGAGATTAAGGAAACAGAAGATCTTGCCGCAGCACTCAATAAATCTGCTGTCAATTTACATAAATAACTTGAAAATCTGCTAAATTGGTCGCGCATCCAACGGGGAACAATATCATATCATCCCGAATATATCAGTATCAAGCAAATCGTTGAGCTTAACATTAGTTTAGCAACGCCAACCGCTGACAATAAAAAAATTGCATTAATAAATTCCATTGAAGAATCAACAAAAGTTTACTCGGATTTGAATTTGCTTAACACAATTATCAGAAATTTAATTTCAAATGCTATAAAATTTACTAATTACGGCGGAAGAATTGAAATCGGAACAACTAACCAAACACGTGATACCGTCGAGCTTTTCGTAAAAGATAACGGCGTCGGCATGGATCGGCAAATACTCGACAAAATATTTCAATTCGATAAATATACAACTACATTAGGTACAGCCAACGAGACGGGTACAGGCTTGGGGCTTGTACTTTGCAATGAATTTGCTAATATAAATAAAGGACAAATCCGAATAGAAAGCACTTTGGGCTCGGGTTCGACATTCTATTTATCAATTCCTTTAAGCGAAGCTTGAAAGGAGATTTCCAAAAATAATAATTAAGGGGATTATATATGAAAACAATGATATTTACTACATTTTTACTTTTAAGTAGTTTATTGCTTGCCGAGGAACCGCTTTCAAAAACGGAACTTAGGCGAGCAACGCAGCACTACCAACGGCTTATGGAGTCTGCCCATCCTTTGCCGGATATGCAGTATTTTAAAAATCAATCTATTCCGAGCATAATGGCTCCGAAGAGCAAGTCTATTTTTTTCAAAAACGTAAACACAATCGACGACGAAACTCAAGAAGTTTTTAGAATGCAAAATGAATCGTCGATAGCTGTCAATCCTACAAATCCCCTGAATTTAATTGCCTCAGCGGTTGATTACCGCGCTACTTCTAGCACTTGGGTTTATGTCTCGAGCGACGGCGGACACTCGTGGAAAGACCAAAATCTTGGCAAGCCTTTTCCTAATTGGCGTGCTTCCAACGACCCAAGCGTCTATTTCGCTACCGACGGCACGGGCTATATGTGCTACGGCGGATTTGGCGAGTTCGTCGATTCTTTTGCAGTCTCCGTCGGCGAAAACGGCGTATTCATTGCTAAAACTACCGATGAAGGCAAAACGTGGAAAGCACATATTCCAGTGATAGTTCATCGCGGAGTGCAAACGCTGGACTCGACTTTTGAAGATAAATATTACGTACAAGTAGATAATTCCCCAGCGTCGCCTTATTTTGGTCATCTTTATATCCCTTGGAAACGAGTAACACCGCGGGATTCCGCTACGCAAATCGTTATGTCCAAATCGACGGACAAAGGCGAGACTTGGTCGCCCCCTAAGTTCATCAGTGAACGCTTAGCCGGCAGCTCCGAAGACACAACCTTTGGGCAAAGCTTCCCGCTTATCACCACCGGTCCTTTGGGCGAAGTATATCTTGTGTGGAACCACGGCATAGAACACGGCGTAGGCTTTGCCAAATCTTTGGACGGCGGCGACACTTGGACAAGCCCCCGAATAATCCACCATTATAATATTTTCGGAACTACGCGATTAATCAAAGGACAAGGCTATCGCCATACGGTGAAAGAAAAAGTACGAGCCGAAGCCTATCCCGTCGTAATTTGCGATAATATAGAAAGTTCCGACAAAAAAGGAAATCTCTATCTTTGCTGGGCAGCTGACAATATCCCCAATATCTATTTCAGCCGTTCTTTGGATGGCGGAGACACTTGGAGCGAGCCAGTAATCGTCCATTCCGACACAACTAACGACCAGTTCTGGCCCTGGATGTCAATCGACCCGCTAAGCGGCGATTTGGCTATAATGTACTTCGACAGCCGCAACGACGCGGCGAATCTTATGGTGGAGTGCTACGTCAGCTATTCCGCTGATGGCGGCATCTCGTGGAGCGATCGCCGAGCTGCAGACCAAATGAGCGATTTACGCCTGAATCCTTTTTCTAACAACGCTTTTGCTGGCGATTACAGCGGCTGCGCCTTCTACGACGGCTACGTCTATCCGACTTGGGTGGACATGCGAAGCGCTGTGCTGGATTTAAGCGACAGCGACGTATTCACCGCAATTATAAACACGCAGGCGCCGTTGCCTGTCGAAAACTTCGCCGCTACAATTCTTCCTGAAGAGCCGACTTCACTGTCGCTCAAGTGGGAAAATCCTGCCGTTAAATCATTTGGGCAAACGTTGAATAGTGAGGACTACAACCTCGTTCTTTTCAGAAATGGGGAATACGCACATACTTTGCCCGGCGGCACAAGCGAGTTCAAGGACACGCTGCTTGCGCCTTATCAAAAGTTTGATTATGAAATATTCGCCGTTGCTGGGAATGACTCGAGTCTCGCCCGCGAACTTACTTCCTATTCAGGCGGCTCGAAAGAGCCCGGCACGCCTCAAATTCTTGCCTCCAAAGGCGCGGCAGATTACGAATTAACTCTGAAAGTGCGCGTCCCCGACAAAAGAGCCGACGAAGTTACGGTTCTTTCAAATTTGAAATCACTTTCGCTTTATCGTGATAACGAATTTATCAAAAAAATAGATTTGCAATTGCAAGATACTGGCAAAATAATTGAAATATCAGACGAAACGGCGCGCGAAGGCTTCTATGAATACATTGTTTCGGCAAATGATTTAGCCGGCAACGAAGGCTTCAAATCCGCTCGCTTCATTGCTTACTCTGGTGAAATAAATTACTTTTCCGAAAAAGTGGAAAATTTCGACAGCCCTGTTTTGCCAAAGTATTACATAAAAGGAGAATGGCTGCCGACTGACGAAATATCGGTATCTAATCCGAAATCATTTGCAATAGCGCCGCGTAGCAATTACAAAGATAACGAGGACGACACGCTTATGATATTCCCATTTGTTACCAACAACTTGGATTACTTCGTTTCCTTCTATCACGCAGCAATTTTGGCGACAAATGATTACGCAACGGTCGAATACTCAACAGACGGCGAGCAGTGGTCTAATGATTTCTCGGGCAGAATCGCAAGATGGAACAAATCGGATTATCCGGCATGGCAGGACAAGGAGTTGAATGAATTGGATTGGAAGCTCGAAGAGTACCAATTGCCCCAAACAAACGACACGCTACTGCTGCGTTGGCGTTTCCACTCCAATCAATTGATAACGGACAAGGGTTGGTATCTCGATGACATAAAATTGAGCAACAAATCCGTTTCTGTAAATTCGCAAAAGACTGCCGTGGAATTCGTGGTCTATCCGAATCCGGCGGCTGAATACATTAAAATAAGGATAGGGCAGAGCTCGCCAGACATCAGCTACAAATTAGTTTCAACGCTCGGAGAAACCATTTCGCAGGGCGGCGCAAAAGGCGACGCATTCGGCGAATTCGTATTGAATTTGACTAAAATTTCCGCTGGCAGTTATTATTTAATTATATTGAATAATGAAAACATAATACAGAGAAATAGTATAATGGTAGTAAGGTAG
>JBBRJR010000068.1:0-11198 GCA_038218865.1 Kapaibacterium sp. (SeqCode)
CCAATACTATAATTTCATCGGCAAATTGGAGCGATAGCAAGCAATCGGCTATGTTCGACGCCTCGTCTTTTACAATCAGTACAGCAGATAATTTATTCATTGGGGTTTCGTCGCAGTATATTAATATAATTTTTTTGATCGCAGAAAATGCTATAACACCTTAATTGACCTCACACACGTATGTTGTCCGATAAGTCGAAATTAAAAAAGTTTTGTCATTCCCGCGAAAGCGGGAATCTATATCTATCAATAGCTTACGATATGCATGTACATTTGAATTCGTATAAAATGATACTTAGGAGACAGGCACAGAAAGAATTATAGAAACTTACGAAATTCAATTCCCACGTTCTTTCTCCCCCTCTTGTAAGAGGGGGTCGGGGGGCGTTTAAAGATGTAAGTGCCAGTAGAATGGCCAACCACCATTCGTACCTGCGTTATTTTACGTTTTTACCTTCAGATACAGCCTTAGAAAGAACCCCAAAATAATCTACTGCTATACAGCATCTTCTTGCTCCCTCTCCTTCGGAGAGGGCTGGGGAGAGGTCATGTTGAAATTGCAATATCAACGTAGCCCCAAGAAAAAGTGATCCCGGCTGGGTTCGAACCAGCGGCCCCAAGTTTAGGAAACTTGTGCTCTATCCAACTGAGCTACGGGACCTATTTTTAATCAATCGCTACAAAATAGGGAATCAATTAACAGACTCCGAGCCACTCAGCATAATGCGATTGCCCGGCTTATCGTCCGAAGCTATTTGAAATACGAAGGCAGAAATAATGAAGCTGAACGTCGCGCGGTCAATTCTATTGAATCCGCTCATTACGGCTCTGTCTATGATGAAATCGATATGCTCGTTAGTAATCAAGCCAAGCGCGCTGTATTGCATTAAATCGCTTAGAGCCTCATCGGTAAAAAGGTTTTTTTCGTCTGGGCTTAGCATACGGAAAGCCTTTCTGTGGCTCAAATTTTCTTTGTCAAAAGTAGGTTTGTCCACCAGCCAGCTAAGAGCAGTCGATATTTCAGCTTCAGTATAGCCCTGCGTTTGCAAGCTGCTAACCTCTACTTCGTTAAGTGAGCTTTTTTGGTGAAGCTCTTGCACAACGTGTACAATTATTTTTAAAATTCTTTCAAACATATATTTAATCTGTTAAATAAAAATTTTCTTTTTCTGTCATAAGCGTTTTTTCTTGCGGAGAACCGTCATCATATCCTAAGCAGTGCAAAACGCCGTGAATTGAAAGACGCATAAGTTCCTCCGAAAGTGGAACGCCATATTCTCGGCTTTGCCCTAACGCAACCTCCAAGCCAATGTAAATTTCTGCTTCGAGCGGATGTTCGTCCAATGCAAATGAAATAACATCAGTCGGATAATCATGTTCCAAATATTTGATATTTATGCGAGTTATATCCGCATTATCCATGTATATCAGGTTTACGTTTGCTTCTTGGGCGTTTTCGCCTTCTAAAGCTCGCAAAACTGCTTTTTTAATTTTTCCTTTTTTGGGAACAACAAATTCTGTTTCGTTATATATTTGGACTTTATATTTTTTCATATCTTAAAATGCGAAATATTTTTTTGCGAAATTGTAAATTCATATTGCAAAATTTTACAACTTACTTTCAAGTATGGACAATTGCATAGCTGCCAAAAGGCAAGCCGGATCCAAAAGCGACATGTCCTCACGCAGCAAGCTCTTGCTTATGTTTGAATAAAGAGAGCAAGCCCCACTTTTGCTGACGACAAGGCACGAAACAGTTTTGCCCGAATCATTATAAAAAATAACTTCGTCCGGCTCGAAAACTAAAAATTGCAAAACGTCGTGCAATTCATAATATCCATGCGTTGTCTGTATCGAAACAATTGCTCCAAAAGACTCGCCAAAGCTAACTTTGTTATGCAGCGAAACGACAAGATTATTGTCCGAGCCGCCAGTCGAGATATTCCACAAATAAAAATCGGCTTCATTTTCGGGAGCTTGCCCTAAAATTTCCGATATTTTCTCAATGTCATTATTTGTAAAAGTGTTGCTCATTGTTGACTTATTTCGCTTAGAAAATCTGAAACAATAAATACCCTCAATGCAAATATTTACTATTTGCAAAATGAATATACTCAATTTATATCTATATAATGATATATCAAAATATTTTTTTGATTTTTTTAAATTACTTCCACGCAACAAAAAATTCGCAGGCTTATAAATACTAAGTAGAAGCTGCTCCGATATGAATAAAAGTGTGTTTTGAACGTACAATGTTATGACACTTACATTTTTTGTTGGCCGAGCCTGTCGAAGCCCCCCGAGAGACTGTATCACAAGTCGAAATCCAAGCAGTTTTGTGATTCCCGCGAAAGCGGTAATCTATACCTATCAATAGATTACGAGATGTTTCATAGGTAAAAAATGACAGAAATAAATGTAAGTATTTTTGTATTTCTTATCGAGTATCGAGTAGCGATTATAGATAACTCCAACGGAGTAAGCTACTTACGTTAATATTATCTATTACCATAATTAAATCGCTTCGCGATAAAAATACCTGCTCCATAATTTGGGAGCAAGTGAATAACATTTTTTTAAGATTGGTCACGTATGTTGGAATAACATTGTGATGATACCCACATTTTCACACACCCCCCGGCCCCCTCTTACAAGAGGGGGAGAAAGAAACGATTGTAATATAGAGACTTACTAAAATCTATTTCTATGTTATCGTCCTCCCTCTTTTATGAGGGGGATAGGGGGTGTTCATATTAATTTTGAAATTATATTATTCATTTAACAAAAATGTTACGTATAAAGCCTGAAAATATACCTTATAAGACAGCCTCCTACATCATGAAAATCTGATTTATTTGCATTCACTGCTGCATGACGCCTGATTTAGGAGACAACCCCATAATTTAAAAAAAAGAGACACAAAATTATGTGTCTCAACGATAAATAAACTATGTTTCTCAAAGGAGCTGGCTTATCGGACAGCTACTTATTCTTCAAATGGGGCGACCGACGGGGCTTGAACCCGTGACACCCAGAACCACAATCTGGTACTCTACCAACTGAGCTACGACCGCCATATAAAGAGTTACAAAATTAAGTGTTATTTCGCAAATTTCCAAAATATATTTTTATTGTTTATAACTATGTGCAAAATTAAGTGGAAAGATTGTTCAATCCTATAACCCCTTATAAACTATAAAAAAGCGTTTTTCATTATTTTATTTAAAAAAAATCACTGTTTTCTTTGGTAAATATCTCTTATTTTTGTGTCCCAACATTATGAAGGAAAAATTATGCTAAATACTGACAAAGTTATGAATTATGATATAAACCGAAAAAAAAGAGGCAAGGCAAGCCCTTTTGAAATGGTTAGTTTAGATACATTAGGCACGAAAGTTCCGCCTCACTCGACCGATGCCGAAATTTCTGTTTTAGGCGCAATGATGCTTAGCCGCGAGGCAATTTCCCGCGCCCAAACCATACTCGAAACTGATGCTTTTTACCACAGACCACATCAGATGATTTACGAGGCGCTGATTAATTTGAACGACAAAGGAATGAGTGGCGACATACTTTCGCTAAAAGAATATCTTCTCAGCCGCGAAGTTTTGGACTACGTGGGCGGCATCGCTTACTTGGTCGATATTAACTCACGCACTCCGACGGCGGCTCTTGTGGAAAATCACGCTCGAATCGTCCAAGAGCGTTACTTGAAGCGATGCCTTATCGAAACGTCCGGCAAAATATTAGCCAGTGCTTACGATGATTCCACCGACGCATTGGAGGAAATCGACATAGCAGAATCGCAAATCTTTGCCATTGCCGAAAAGCTATTGCACAAAAGCTATGTGAACATCAAAACGCTTGCACACGAAGCCTACGACATGATTCAACGCCTTTCGCAAAGGGAATCCAAAGGGCTTTCGGGCATTCCGACGGGATATTTGGAGCTGGATCAGTTGCTTGGTGGATTGCAAGATTCGGACTTACTTATAGTCGCTGCCCGTCCCTCTATGGGAAAAACGGCTTTCGCACTGTCGCTTGCTCGAAATACAGCCGTCGAGTACGGTAATGGCGTTGCGTTTTTCTCGCTCGAAATGACCTCGATACAACTCGTTATCCGTTTACTTTCAGCAGAAGCAAAAGTTAATCAACAAAAAATTAGAACTGGTCATATTTCACAAGAAGATAATAAGAAAATTGTTAACTCCTTGGGGAAACTCGCCGATGCTCCGATATTTATAGACGACACGCCGGGTTTGAGCTTGATGGAATTGCGAGCCAAAGCTCGGCGCCTGAAAGCCGAGCAAAATATAAAGCTCATCGTTATTGATTATTTGCAGCTGATACACGCCCCGAAAGCAGAAAGCCGCGAGCGAGAAATTTCAATAATTTCGCAATCGCTTAAAAATTTAGCAAAAGAACTCAGCGTCCCGATAATTGCGCTCGCCCAGCTTAATCGCTCAGTCGAATCTCGCGGCGACAAAACTCCAATGCTCAGCGATTTACGCGAGTCTGGCTCTATCGAGCAAGACGCCGACGTAGTTATGTTCATTAACCGTCCCGAGCAGTATAAAGTTGATAAATACCCGGACGGTTCTCCAACTGAAAATACAGCCGAAATTATTATCGGCAAGCAAAGAAATGGGCCCGTTGGCACTAAGAGGCTCGCCTTCTTGAAAGATTACGCTCGATTTGAAAATCTTGCCGTCGAATACGAAGATGCTCCCGAAAACGTCAATAACTTTGGCGATGGTCCCGATTTTTAATTTTAAAGGTAATAATTCATGGCAAAGATAATTAAAAATATAAGCTCTCTGGTAACCGTAAACGCAAACGGCAAACTATATAAAGTAAAAAATGAAATGGCAGACATTGGCGAAATTACCGGTGGAGCCGTTGTTTTCGACGAGAAAGTTTTGTTCGCAGGTACTACCAGCGAAGCCGAAAAATTCATCAAAATGAATTCAATTTCAATAGATGAAACAATCGATGCAACTGGAAAAACGCTTTTGCCCGGATTTGTCGATTCGCATACGCATATCGTTTTCGGCGGCAATCGCGCCCAAGAATTCGCTAAACGCTTGCGTGGCGCTACTTACAAAGAAATAGCGGACGAAGGCGGCGGGATAATCACAACGATGAAAGCTACTCGCGAAGCGACGATACAAGAGCTTGTCGATCGCGGCAGGCAATTGGCTAAATCCGCCTTGAAGTACGGCACAACGACCCTCGAAATTAAAAGTGGCTACGGGCTTACTTTGGAGTCCGAGCTAAAGCAGCTTTACGCTATCAAAGAATTACAAAATGAGCTTGACCAGACAGTAGTCGCTACTTTTTTAGGGGCGCACGATTTCCCGCCAGTTTACGCACTCAATCGCGATGAATATGTCGATGTAATTTGCAACGAAATGCTTCCGCGCGTTGCCGCAGAAGGGCTTGCCGAATTTTGCGATGCCTTTGTCGATAAAGGATTTTATACAATAGAGCAGGGACGAAAAATATTCAATCGAGCAAAGGAATTAGGCTTGAAAATTAAAGCTCACGCCGATGAATTGGCTGATGTTTCAGCGGCGGCACTCGCTGCGGAAGTCGGAGCTGTTTCGGCTGACCATCTTTTATTTGTTTCGGACGACGGCATAGAAAAACTGAAAAACAGCGGCACAGTAGCTACGCTTTTGCCCGGTACGGCTTATTTTATACGCCTGCCCTACGCGCCAGCGAGGAAATTAATCGACGCTGGCGTTATCACTGCTTTGGCTACCGATTGCAACCCTGGCTCCTGCTTTACGGAAAATATGCAGTTAATCCTTTCGCTCGCTGTTATAAACATGAAAATGACTGCGGAAGAAGCCATATCTGCCTCTACGCTTAACGCCGCGCATGCTCTCGGTAAAAGCCAAACGCTGGGCAGCCTCGAAGTGGGCAAGCAAGCGGATTTCCAGTTATTGAACGTTGATTCTTACATCGATTTATTCTACCATTTCGGCATAAATCATGTGGAAAATGTTTGGATAAAGGGAAAATCAGTAATTTAATTATTTATAAAAAAGAATTAGAATAGTTAAAAGTAAAGAAATAAAAGGTGAATTTTTGCAAGAAGATATTATCGTATCTGCTTTAAATAAGTTTTTTGGTTTCTCGGAGTTTAGGCTCGGACAAAAAGAAGTCATAGATTCCATTTTGTCGGGACGCGACACAATTGCCGTTATGCCGACCGGTGGTGGCAAATCTCTTTGCTACCAACTGCCGGCGATACTGCTCGAAGGCACTGCTATTGTCGTTTCGCCACTTATCGCTTTGATGAAAGACCAAGTGGATCAACTAAATAAAATCGGCGTCGCTGCTGCTTTTATCAATAGTTCGTTGACGCTGACACAATTGCAAGAGAGAGTGAATTTAGCTATTTCGGGGGAATATAAACTGCTTTACGTAGCTCCCGAGCGATTGGAAAATGAATATTTTATGCGGATTTTAAGCCAAATGCGGATATCGTTTTTGGCTATCGACGAAGCGCATTGTATTTCCGAGTGGGGGCATGATTTTCGTCCTGCATATATGAAAATCACCGATGCACTCAAAGCTCGCCCAATCCGCCCAATTGCTGCTTTTACCGCTACGGCAGGTCCGCAGGTGCAAGAGGACATCGTCAATATTCTTGATTTAAAAAAATGCGGACGATTCATCAAAGGCTTCGACAGACCGAATTTGAGCTATATTACAATCGAAGATAGAAATAAAATCGAGCGGCTCGTCGATATTTTGAAAAAAACAAAATATGGCTCGTCGATAGTTTATTGCGGTTCGCGGAAAAAAGTAGATGAATATTCTTTTCAATTGCAAAAATTAGGCTTCGACGCTGCCGGCTATCATGCGGGCTTGGATCAGGATAAGCGCCGGCAGGTGCAAGACGAGTTTATCAGTGGCGAGAAAAGAATCATCGTCGCCACTAATGCTTTCGGTATGGGAATTGACAAAGCGGACGTGCGGAACGTTATCCACTGCGATTTCACAAGTACTTTGGAAGCGTACTACCAAGAAGCCGGACGCGCCGGACGCGACACTTTGCCATCGAACTGCTATTTGATTTACCACCATTCCGATATTGATTTGCAGGAATTTTTTATATCCTGCCGTTTCCCCGAAAGGGCGGACATGGAGCGGATGTTCTCTACTTTAAAATACTATGCCGACGGCTATAACCATATAAATTTGAGCCCTATGCTTTTGGCGAATTACGCATCATTGCCCGAAACAAAGGTTAGCGCTATACTCGATATTTTTGAAAAAAATGAAATAATTGAAAGGAACAATCAGCCTAAGCGTGCAAAAATAAAATTCACTGCTAATCGCGACAGGCTTATCGAATATTACCAAAATACTACAAAAGAGCGGCGCGACATAATCGCAGCAATTATGCGCAGTTTGACCGCAGAAGTTTTTGAAAGATTTATGGATATAGATTTAAAAAAACTCCTCCGCGAGCATTCGCTAACCGAAGAGCAATTCGACGAAACCATAAGGGCACTTAAATTTTCTTCGCTTGCCGAGTACAAGCCCGAAAAAGGACAAGGCAATATAGCGATAATTTCCGAAGTCGAAGCGTTTTCTAAATTGCCGATTGATTTAGAAGGACTTAAAAATAGAAAAATAATTGCCGAGAAAAAATTGGACGTCGTCATCCGCTATTCGGAAACTACGCAGTGCAAACGAAACTTTATACTCGAATATTTCCAAGATGACGAAACGAAAGGCGAGTGTGGCAAATGCTCTTCCTGCCTAAGCTCGACTAAAACCAAAGCCGGCAATAAGAAAAACGAATTCATCGTAAATGCCATACTCAACGGCTTGTGGGAAATAGATAATCGATTCGGCAAATTGCTTTTGATAGATTTTTTGCGCGGCGTGGCAAGCGAGAAAACGCGAAAATTCAAGCTCGCTGAATTCGGAAATTTCGGCATATTAAACGACCAGACAGATTACGACGTGCGACAAGGCGTAGAAAAAGCAATTGCCGCGAGGCTGATAAAAGTTTCGTCGGGGCTTTATCCGATTTTGTCGCTTACTCGGCAAGGCTCAGCTCAAATTTCTAAAACCGTCAAACCCGTTATGCTGCAGCTCCATGAAAGCGAGCAGGGCGAAATTTTTGCAAAACTAAAAGCTGCTCGCCTTGACATTGCCCAAAAAGAAGGAATATTGGAGCGAGCCGTAGCGTCAGACAAAGCCTTGCGGCTTTTGGCACATAATCCGCCGAATAATTTGACTGAATTGCAAAAAACAGACGGCATGAGTCGCTTCATCGTCGAAAAATACGGCAAATTGATCCTTGCGGCTATAAAAGACGAGATTGCTGAGGAGTACGAGCGAGTAATAGTAGAAGCCCCGGACCCAGTGGCAAACAAAATTTGCCAAATGTTCAGAGATGGCTATTCAATCGATGAAGTAGCAGAGGCGCTTGATTTGGACAAAGGCAGCATCGCGCGGATTACTCAAAACGCGATTATGATAGGTCAAATCGAGCTGAATTGGTCGCTTTTCGTCAGCCAAAAGGAATACGATAAAATAAAGCAGACTGTTTTCAAAAAGCCGCACATAACGCTGAAAAGTTTGCGGCTTGTAATTATTTTCGATATTGATTATGCCGTCCTGCGTATTGTTACCGCGATAGCGCGGAAGAATTTGTAGGGGACAAGTTTTCGGTCAAAAGGCAGAAACCCATAGGGGCGGGTTCCAAACCCGCCCTTACATGTGTGAATCTTCTTTCCTACAGCCCACTGCCTAAAACCATAATAAATACTTTTCTTCGTCCATTAAAAAATATTCTCTATAATAAAATAAAAAAATCTAATGAGCAGTATCGTCGGTGCATTTGGTAATTTGACCGAAGAAATAAAAGCCAGATTTCCGCATTTCGATCAAAATCCTTTGATGAAAGAAAATAGCAGAAATTTAATTTTTTTTGCCTTTGGCAATAGCAATACGCTTTGCCACTCACATCTGCCGACGGGCGAAAAAATAATCATTTCTGGTTGTGGCATAAATCATAATGGCGGCAAGCCGCAAATAATGACTGCTGCAGATTGGGCAATTCTTACTGATTTAAACGAACTTAGCCAGCTCGACGGACACTTTGTTCATTTGCTCATCAATGAATCCGAAATAACCATTTCGACAGACGTTTTGGGCTTACGCGATATATTTATTTTCCTCAAGGGCGATGTACTTTATTTTTCCACTCGGCTGGACTGGCTTAGCAAACTCATCGGTAGTAAGATTGATTTAGCGAAATTTGGCTCGCGCGTATTTTTGCAAAATCAAATCTCGGACGATACTTTTTTGGTGGGTGCCGCGAGGCTGACACAAGGGAAATTTGCGACATATAATTTAGTGTCCCAAAAAATTACGTACGGCAAGCGACGTGCGACAACCAAGCAGCTCTCGGCAGACAGTTTAGAGGGAAGATTCACCCAATATTTGGCAATGAATACGCCAGCTGGCTTACCGCGCCAGCTGTGTCTTTCGGGCGGTTTTGATTCCCGCGTTGTGCTGTCGCTTATGCTCAAAAATGATAAAAACATTGAAACCGTTACCTTTGGGCAAAAGCAGTCGCCTGATTCAATTGTTCCCACCGATTTGTCCCGCTTTTACGGGCTTAAGCACACGTTGCTCGACGAGCCATTGCCCGTGCTGGAGGATTTCCTCCAAGAGTTTGAGGAATATACAAACCAAACGCTGATGAATAATTCCGCTCGCTCGTTCGCACATTTGCGGAATTATCATTTTTTGCCGCGAAACGCAATTATTTTCGATGGCGGTTTTGGCGAAATATGGCGGCGCGGCTTTATGCAAAAATTATATTATTTTGGCAAAAAAGCCGTTACGAGCGGCGATTCCGCCGGCGCAATGAAATTTATTTCTGATAGAAAATGTGACTTTTTCAGCCCCGAAGCCGAGCAGATTTTGTACATGGGCGCTGTTACCGAATTGGATAGCTATTTTGCCGAGCGTCCTTTCACGGGCGGCGACTTCGGTAATTACCTCGATAGATTTACGATGAATACGCGGCTTATCAATTGCTTTTCGCAAGAGCAAACGTATTTGGACACAATGCTTTTGAGTATTATGCCTTTTACGCAAAATTCGCTTATTAGTTCAGTCGAAACGCTTGCTACAATGGAAAAAATTAATTCTAAAATATTTAAAAAAATCGTAAAAGATAACCATCCAGAAATGCAAAAATTTCCGCTTGCCAAAAAAGATTATTTTTACTCTTACAATTCCGGAATTTTCCGCAAAGCGCTGGATAAAATCACAAAAAAGCACAGCAAACTTCCCGAACTCGAAGCCCGCGAAAAAAAGATAATAACTTATTTGCGTCCATATTTATTGGATATTCTTTCCAAAAACGATATAGCTCAAAATGGCATATTCGACGCCAAAAAAATAAATCATCTGCGGGCCGCTTTGCACAGCAATGATATTACGTCAGAAGACATAAATAATTTGGATTGGTTTTTAAGTTTTTATCTTTTATATAAGAATTATTAGATATTTTATTTTGCACATATCGATAATTCCTTATGAAAAAAACGAACAACTATTGTTTATTTAAGTAATTTATATTAAATTTGTTAATTGTATAATGCAATGTTTTTTATTAACATGACAAAAAACGTTTTTTTTGATAAATAAAAGAAAAATGAGGATAATATGGCTATTAAAATTGATGGTTCCAAGCTAACGGTAGAAAAAGTAGTTGAAGTTGCTCGTGGCGGCGCAAAAGTAGAATTAGATGCGCAAGCTTTGGAGCGGATAAAAATTTGCCGCAAAATGCTCGAAGAAAAAGTAGAGAAAGGCGAGATAATGTACGGCGTCAATACTGGCATCGGCGAATTTTCCGAAATAGTTTTGAATGCTGAGCAAATCAAGGAATTCCAAAAATATTTGATTTACAACCACTCTGCAGGCATCGGCGATCCGGCGCCTATCGAATATGTTCGCGGCGCAATGTTAGGACGTGCAAACGTCCACGCACACGGCAATTCCGGCTGTCGCCCTGAGATAACGAACACACTTATCGCTATGCTAAACAAAGGCGTAACGCCCGTCGTGTGCCAAAAAGGATCGGTCGGCGCTTGCGGCGATTTAGCCCCAATGTCGCAAATCGCTCTTTTGATGATGGGCGAAGGCGAAGC
>JBBRJR010000069.1:0-11128 GCA_038218865.1 Kapaibacterium sp. (SeqCode)
ATTGTAGTAGTATAGCCGTACACATACACGCCACAAGCAGCGTTAAATCCTTCGATATTCTTTATTGTTACGTTGCTTATCGATGCATTTGGATGACTCGATATGTAAACACCGTATGCAGTACTTGCGGCAGCTGCGTTATTGATTATCTCGCCATTCATTATTGTCGCATCGTTTCCGTTGGCACAATAACAACCGTAGAAAATACTTGTGGCAATATTATCATTGATTATATTGCCATCGCAGACCGGAAGTTGAGAAAAATAGCTATAAATACCATAAATGCTTGAGGCTATATTATTTATTATTCTGTTATTTTTTGTAATTGATTGATGTGCGTAATAATTATAAATACCATAAAGAGTAGATGTCGAAGAGCATGATATTGTATTATCGATAATTTTAGAAGTATAGCCGTAATAATTATAAATAGCGTAAAGTATTGTTGTAGAATTGATTTTTATCTCGTTGCCTATAATGACAGCATTATCTGTTCCATAAAGATAAATGGCATAATAATGACCATCGCCCATAGTGCCGTTGTTTCCAAATGTATTATTACTGATATTTAAAGAATCATTCCGCGAAGTGTTTGTCGCATAAATCCTTATGGCTGTGCCGCAACGCTTGAAATTATTATTTAAAATCTTCAAATTATTAACACCGTTAGCAGCAGTAGTGAGCGAAGCTGATCCACCCGTTATTATGCCATACGTAGATGTAACAGTTGGTGAGCCGCCAATAATATTCAAATACTGAAAAGTATTGTTTCGTGGACCATTGCCACCCGAAGTTACTTTGTTAGCCCAAATCAGAGCCGAATTAGCAGCAGCATTAGTATTTTCGAGAGTAAGTTGTTGCGTTGTGCCAGTTTTGTTTACCCGTCCGTCAATAGTAACGTTATCCGCATCGCGGAATTCCATCATCGGAGAAGCAAAATTGCAAGTGATTGCTACCGGAGCAGTTGGATAGATAGTAACTGATGTGTAAGCGGAGGAACCGACTCCGGAAGCCATCAGAATGGCTTTTTCGGGCTGAGTAAAACTTGAGTCAATCAAAATTTCTATATTGCCGTAAAACTTCCCGGCATTAATGGCGTCAAATGCACCTTTGAGGTTAGTGTAGGTTGAGTCTTGAATTCTTACTTGGGCTACTGCCCCAAGACTTGCCAAAAGTGTAACAACAGATATTACCAATATCCGTTGAATGATAGTAATCATATAATCCCCTATTATAAAGTGATAATTAAAATTCAACTATAAAAAAGGCTATTTCGTATCTTTAAATTCTAATAATTGATAGGCGCCGTGTTCCCTTTCGCCATACTAATAATATCAATTATTTGCATCCGAACTAAAAAAACAGATAAGATTCTAAATACGAACATTAATACTTAATTGTTCTAAATGCATTATACAACAAAAATAAAACATTTATTTTAAATGACAAAGATTTTTTTAATAGTTTGTAAATTTTATTCAATATTAAATAGTTATATTGCTATAGAATTAATATAATATTACTTAGAATTAATCATAAAATATAAAATTAGCACACACTAAATTATTAATTAATATTCGTTCAAACTCTTTTTATCTATTAAATAAGAAAGATTTATATACGTTATTTCGGTTTCAGTAAATTAAATTTAGGAAATACAAATTGATTAAATTATCATCATTGTTTATTTTTTTCGCTGTTTTGGCTTTCTTGGCAGAAAACGGAGAGGCGTTTTCTCAAAATCCCACCGGCTCTATCGCCGGACATGTCGTTTCAAAATCCACACAAAAGCCCATTGCAGGTGTTACAATTAAAATCATTGGCACTAATTTAGGAGCTTTCTCCAAGGTAGATGGCTCTTATCGCATTGAAAACGTACCCGTCGGCATATATCAAATTCAATACAGTTCAGTTGCGTACGAAACCTACGTTAATTCGAATACCGCCATAGTTTCAGGCAAAACTTTTACTTTCGACGTCGATTTGAACGACAAAGTAATCCGGCTCGAAGGAGCAGAAGTCCGCTCCAGCTATTTTGTCAAAAAAGTTGAAACCGCAACGAGTACCCAAACCTTAAATGCCGAAGACATACGCCGCGCTCCGGGCGTCCAAGAAGACGTCTTGAGAGCTGCCGCGCTTTTGCCCGGCGTCGCTGTTACCTCAGCCGGACGCAATGATTTAATCGTTCGCGGTGGCGCTCCTTTCGAGAATTTATTCGTTGTGGACAATATCGAAGTGCCAAACATCAACCACTTCGGCACGCAAGGCTCAAGCGGCGGTCCGCTCTCAATTATTAACATCGACTTTGTACGCGAAGTAAGCTTTTCTGCTGGCGCTTTTGGCGCTCGCTTCGGCGACAAACTCTCCTCGATGACAAATATTACATTGCGCAACGGCAGCGAGGATCAATTCGGCGGCAAAGCATTTTTGTCCGCCACTGGCTTAGGGCTTAACTTAGAAGGGCCCATCGCTGACAAAGGCTCTTACCTTTTTAGCGTTCGCCGGTCATATCTGGATTTTGTTTTTAAAGCAGTCGGCTTTTCGTTTATTCCCGAATATTGGGATTTCCACAGCAAAATTAATTATAAATTAGATCAAAAAAACATACTTACTTTTTTGACTATCGGCGCTTTAGGTACCGTCAAGCTCAACAATGATGACGCCGACAATCGCTTCGATAATAGCCAAATAGCAGCTCCGCGCCAAGACCAATATTTTTCTGGGCTTACGTGGCGACACCTTTTTGAACGCGGATTTTCAACCGTTACGCTTGGCGAAACATTTACGACATATTCAACGTTTCAAAATGATTCAAATTTAGTAAAGATTTTGAATAATGAATCCAAAGAAGCCGAAACGTCCTTGCGAATTGATTTCGACTTTTCGCTTTTTAAAACTCTCCAACTTACTTTCGGCAATCAAACCAAATACGCAACATCGCTCGATTACAACGTATTTATCGACAGTAACGCTCGTCGCGACCAATTTGGGAAACCGCATGAATTCTCACTTGACACAAGTTTTAATGCCCTGAAAAACGCAACGTATTTCAACATCACTGAAGCCTTTGGCAAATTCAAACTCACACTCGGCGCTCGTGGCGATTACTATAATTTTCTCGAAAAAAAATTCTACATCTCTCCACGATTCTCCGCTGTCTATCAGCTTAACGAACTTTCGGCTTTCAGCATGAGCGGAGGACGCTACTTCCAAAGTCCTTCGTATATCTGGCTTTTGAGCAATACTGACAACAAATTAAAAGCAATCGAAGCTGACCAAATTGTTTTGGCTTACGACCATACGCCACTCGAAGATGTCAAAGTACAAGTCGAGGTTTATTACAAATGGTACTCGGATTATCCCGCTCGGCAATGGAGACCTTACGCAGTGCTTGCTCCCACTGGCTTTGATAATTTAAGTGATGACATCCCTTATGGGCTCGAACCTCTCCAATCGAGTGGTAAAGGCTACTCTCGCGGTGTTGAGATATTCATACAGAAAAAATTAAGCACAATCCCACTTTACGGCTTGATGAGTTTTTCGTTGGGCGAATCAAAATTCAAATCCATATTAGGCGGCTACAAACCAAGCGCTTACGACAGCAGGATTATATTTAATTTAGCGGCGGGCTACCGCTTTAACTCCGAATGGGAAGTAAGCTCGAAATTTAGATTCTCAACTGGAAACCCCACAACCGAATATTTACCGACAGGTGAGAAAAATTGGATTGCGTACAACGAGGGCGAACGCCTGCCCGTTTTCCATTCCTTAGATGTACGCATAGACAAACGCTGGAATTACAGCCAAATCACGCTTATCACCTATCTCGACATACAAAACGTTTACGGCAGACCAAACGTATCTGGCGTCCGTTGGAACCGCCGCACCGGCACCATCGAATACCAAAAATCCATAGGACTGTTGCCGAGCATCGGCGTAAGTTGTGAATTTTAGCGTGGAGGCATTTGGTTTTCGGTAATCAGTTTCCAGTTGTCGGTGAATTGCTTCGCAGGCTGTAGGCTTTGGGCGTTAGGCTTTAGGAAATCTTGCAAACATAGATTTTCTTCCCGTAGGGGGCTGTCTCATAAGTCAGATGACGTGCTTTTAAGACTGGCACGCATGTTCAAATAACCTTGCGATGATACTTACATCTTTAAACAACCCCCGTCCCCCTCTTACAAGAGAGGGAGAAAGAAACACTTGAATTATAAGAGCTTACAAGATTCAATTTCCATGTTATTGTCCCCCGTCTTTTAAGAGGGGGCTAGGGGTGTTCATATTATTTTTGCAGTTTTATTGTTCATTTAACAAAAATGTTATGTATAAAACCTAAAAATATACCTTATCGGGGCAGCCACATCTAATATAAATGCTTAATTAATTCCTATTTGCTCACCTAACCTCTGCGCAATCCCTCTCCAAAGTAATGTCACTTAATAAGGAACTAGAAAATTACCAATAGGAAAAAATATAAAGGAAAATGAAAAGCAATAAGAAGAAGTTAATTATTTGCAAAAAAAAAAGATGAACTTCTGAAAATTGAAGTTCATCTTTTTTCTTTGTCGGCGTGACTGGATTCGAACCAGCGACCCCTACTACCCCAAAGTAGTGCGCTAAACCTGGCTGCGCTACACGCCGAACAATAAGAATACAAAATTAACACTTTTTTTCATTTTTACATAGCATTTTTTTAAGTATGCAGTATAAAAGTAAATAAAATTATTTGCTTTGAAATGCCTTATATTTTATCGGATCTTTCACTCGGGCAACTCCAAAGCCACGCAGGCGCAAGCGACAAGAATCGCAAACCCCGCACGCTTCATCCTCATTTTGATAGCAACTCCAAGTCAGCTCGAGTGGCACTCCAAGCTCAACGCTTGCTCGCACAATTTCAGCTTTGCTCAGTTTGATAATTGGAGTTTCGATCGCTATATGAGTTTCATCTTTTGTGCCTAAATCAATAGCGGCTTGGAATGCATCGTAAAAGCTTTGACGGCAATCCGGATATCCGCTGGAATCTTCCTCTACGGAGCCGATAAATATTGCTGCAGCTTCCAAAACCTCCGCCCAACTTGTCGCTATCGCCAATATATTTGCATTGCGAAAAGGAACATACGTATTCGGCACGGTATCCGCTGCCAGTTCAGTAGGAATTGCTATATCCTTCGAAGTCAAGCTGGAACCTCCAATTTGAGAAAAATATGCCACATCAACGACAAGCCGTGCAATAGCATCGTAATGAGAAGCCAAAGCTTCGAAAGCTTTTAACTCTCTTTTTTGGGTTCGTTGCCCATAGTTAAGGTGAAGTGCGGCTATACGGTATCCGTCATTTTTAGCTATAGCAGCTGTCAGAGCCGAATCCATACCGCCGCTCATTAAAACTACTGCGATTTTTTTCATAATATTATCCTTGAATACTTTTAATAGCTTTATCAATAAGGTTTTGTGCTTCTTTTTGGGTTGGAGCTTCCGCGATTATGCGAATTATCGGCTCAGTGTTAGAAGCTCTCGCTTGTAGCCAGAAGCTGTCGTAATCAAAACGAATGCCGTCAGTTTCGCCGATCGCAGCGCCAGTAAAATTATTGCGAAGTTTTTCTTTTAATTCGCTAAAATCGCCTAAAAATGGTTGTTTGTGCTTTATCATGAAAAATTTAGGATAGTTTGCGATTATTTCGTGCAAAGGTTTTTTTTGAGTTGATAACAAAAGCAGAACAAGAGCTATGCCCACAAGAGAATCGCGTCCAGAATGACATTCGGGCAAAATAACGCCACCGCTGCCTTCTCCCCCGATTTGTGCTTCCACGGCTTCCATTTTTTTCACTACATTTATTTCACCGACAGCCGAACGGAATGTTTGTACGTCATATTTCTTTGCAATTACTTCACTTAGCTTAGATGAGGAAAGATTTATAACGATTGGATTTTTACTATTGCTATGGCTTAAAAGTGAATCGACCGCAAGAACGAGTGTCATTTCTTCATTTACGCAGCGCCCGAGTGCATCGGCAAGAACAAGCCTGTCGGCGTCTGGATCGACCGCAATTCCCAAATCGCAACCATAAGACTTTACTGCGTCAGCAAGTTTCGTTAAGTTGCGAGGAAGCGGCTCTGGTTCGTGCGGGAATTCGCCTGATTCATCGCAATAAAGTTCAATTACTTGGCAGCCGAAGTACCGCAAAAGATTAGGTACAGCGATACTTCCGGAGGCATTGACGGCATCGACTACTACTTTAAATTTTAGCGATCGTATTGCGTCCAAATTATTTTTTATGAAAGGAATTTCGCCGATTATTTTAATATGCTTATTAATTGCTTCGGAATCAAAATATATGCTGCCTAACTCGGCTTTGTGGAAATTGTTATCATTTTGAAAAGGGGAATCAGTGCTGCATTTGGTAGCGCTTTCCTTCTCGAGCATTGCCCAATAATCCTGATTTTCTTTGGCGTCCAAGAAAACGCCGCGGGAGTTAATAAATTTCATTCCGTTCCAGTCTGTAGGATTATGCGAGGCGGTTATCGCAATGCCGCCCGCCGCCGAGCTTTTTTCGACTTCCAGCTGAACGGTAGGGGTTGGGACAACGCCCAAAATCCTAACATTCCTGCCTTGTGCGGCAAGAGCCTCTGCCAAAGCAGCTTCTATCCAAACGCCTGAGGGGCGTCCGTCTCTACCTAAGACAACTTCGCCCAGTGGCAAATATTTAGCAAAGGCTTTGGCGTAGTCGCTTACAAGGTTTTCATTCAAAGAGCTATCGGTGAGTGTGGCTCTTAATCCTGATATTGAGCGAATAAAGGGCATAGAACTTCCACATTAATATAAAAAACAAAAATAACAATAATCGAGGATAAAAACAAAAAAGTCGTCAAAAAGATGACGACTTTTATTAGTGGCGGGGTCAGGACTTGAACCTGAAACCTTCGGGTTATGAGCCCGACGAGATACCATTACTCCACCCCGCTATGTTAAGCGAATACAAAATTACGAAAAAGAAACGAGAAAACCAAATTATAAAATTAATTTATTAGAAAAAACTCTGGTAAACGACATAACTACTTGATTGTGCCGAAGAAAAAAAATATCTTGGCGAGAAGTATACATAAGCTAAAGTTTTATATAGGTAAAAAAAACTCTCCCGAAGGAGAGTAGAAGTGTTCAAAACACTACGGCATATAGCCTTATTGTGATTAGATTGAATTGGTATAAAATCTGCTACAAATATATTAAATATAATTGTAATATACAAATAATATTTTAGAATGATTAAAATAAATATTATATTGCATACTCAAAATTCAAATATCTCACAAAAATCTTATTAAAGAGGTCATTATGGCTATTATATTCGGTTTAGACTTAGGCTCTAATAGTATCGGCTGGGCAGTGCGCGATACTAAAATTGAAGGTGAACGACAAATATTCGCTTATGGAGTTAAAATATTTAAGGAAGGTATCAATTTGGATTCAAGCGGAAGACCTTCTTCTAAAGCAGCAGAAAGAACCTCATTGAGAAGAATCAGGCTTGGCTATTTTCGCAAAAGATTGCGAAAATACCACGTATTGGCAATTATGATAAAGAATAATTATTGCCCGCTAACAATTGATGAGATGGAGGCTTGGCTTCGACCCAAAAATAAACAAAAGTCCGTCTTTCCAACGAATAAAGATTTTTTGAATTGGCTAAAATTAGATTTTAATGGTGATGGCAAAGCTGATTACGAAGGAATATATCAATTAAAAGCATTGGCTGTAGATGATGGAAATATGACAAAAATGGAACTTGGACGTATTTTCTATTCGATGTGTCTGCATAGAGGCTACAAATCCAATAGAAAAGAAGATATTATAGTTGATGAAATAGAGGAAAACTTAGATGAAGAAATTGAAAAAGTCAGAAAAAAGAAATCTAAGAAAGTATTAAATAATGCTGAGGATAGCGAAAAAAAAGTAGAAACTCCAAGACAAGTTTTGGACAAAATAAAAAAATTGGAAGAAGACCTGAAAGGCAGAACATTAGGTCAGTTTTTCCGTGATGAAAGAAATCTACTAACTGAGAAAGTTAGAGGACAACACTTTAGTCGCGAAATGCTTGAAGACGAGTTCGAGAGAATAGCACTTAATAACAATGTTAATATTGAGTTCAAAGAAGAAGTCAACAAAGCTATATTTTTTCAAAGAAAATTAAAATCGCAAAAAAGAAATACTGGAAGATGTTTGTATGAAGCAAAAAAATATAGATGCCCGATAAGCCATCCATTGTTTGAAGAATACAGAATGCTGTCGTTTATTAATAACATTAGGCATAGGACAATAACTAACGGAATAATTTCGGATATACCTTTATCTGAGAAAGATATTGAAAAAATTAAGCCATTGTTTTTTAGAAAGAGCAAATCGAATTTCAAGTTCGAGGAAATTATCGAAAAACTATATGGAAAATTTGAAGATCCAAAAGATATTGATGATAAAATGAACTACAACAAAAGAACATCTGTGTCTGGTTGTCCTACTATATCACACTTGAAATATATTCTTGGTGAAGAAAAATGGTTAAATATCAAAGCTACTAACCAGCAATCTTTATCGATAAATGAAGACGAAGCCGAAAAAGGAGAAGTTTCAATAGAATCTATTTGGAACGTTTTATTTGCTTTCGATAACCCGGATAAGCTGAAAGTGTGGGGAATTAACAAACTCAATTTAGATGACAAAAAAGCAACTGCGTTTTCCAAAATCCATTTAAAGCCCGGCTATGCAAATTTAAGTAAAAAAGCTATCAAAAAGATTTTGCCCTACTTACGAGCAGGTTTGGTTTATAGCCATGCCGTTCTGATGGCAAATTTGCCTGAAGTTTTAGGCAGTGAAGTTTTTGAAGAAAATAAATCTGAAATTGAATTGAATTTCAAAGCGCTGATTGAAAATAGAATCCTTTACAAAAAGATGGCTGAGAAAGCTAATAATATTATTGGAGAATATAGAAAAGCAGAATCAGATGAATATAATAGTTTTGTAAGAATGAACGAAGTAGAGGCATTTGATTTAACAAGTAACATTCAGAAAGAAATCTCATTTATCATTGATAAGTATATAGTAGAAAAGAAAATAGCAATAGAAGAAACTTCAAACATATCAAAGGATTTTAATATAAATCTTGGAAAAAGTATTGGCGTTAACAAATTAGTTTTCGTTAAAACGCCAAATCTTAACCAATTGGTTAAGGACTATTTGCTTTTTAACTTTACATTCGATTTTAAACAATTAGAATACCTTTATCACCCTTCGGATATTGAAATATTCCCAAAAGCTAAGAAAAGCAAAAAAAATGGCAAAGATATTCTACCTGAACCAAAAACATCGGCAATAAGAAATCCTGTTTTCAATCGTGCAATGTATCAGTTGAAAGATTTAGTAAATTATCTCATTGAAAATGATATTATCGATAACAATACTAAGGTAAATATTGAATTCGGACGAAATTTAAATTCCATGAATCAAAGGGTAGCTATTAAAGATTGGCAAGATAATAGAAATAAAGATAATGATCGAATCAATACAATAATTAATGAAAATTTTACTAAAATAGGCATTCTTAGGGATCCTTCCGATACTGAGATTGATAAATATAGACTATGGGAAGAGCAAGACAAGAAATGCTTATACACAGGCGTTAGTATCTGTGTTTGCGATCTTTTTAGTCCTGAAAATAAATTCGAGATTGAGCATACTTTGCCTCGTAGCCGCACCTTGAATAATAGTTTAGAGAACAAAACTATTTGCCAAAGTGAGTATAATAGAAATACCAAAAAGAATAAAATACCAAAAGAATTAGGGGCTGATTATAATAAATTGATGCAAAATGTTGATAGAATTTACAAAACTAAAATTGATAAGTTGATTGGTTCTATCAATGCACTAAAACTCAGAGCAAGGAACGCAACCACTAAGCCAGCTAAAGATGCCGCAATTGTAGAACGGCTAAAACTTGAAATAGATTTAAGATATTATAAAGCTAAGTATAAGACATTTACAATTTCAGACTTGCCAGATGGCTTCAAACCAAGCCAATCGACGGACATTTCAATGATTAATAAATACGCCGCTCAATTTCTTAAAGTTGTTTTCGATGATGTTAGAATATATTCAAGCGCCGTTCTAAATGATGCTAAAATAAAATGGGGGATTGCAAATAAATTTGAGGATAAAGATAGGTCTTCCCATTCTCATCACGCAGTTGATGCAATTTCTTTGACATTTCTTGGTTATAAATATAATCAAATTCTTTCAGTATTATATAAAAGTGGTGAAGGCAAACAAAGAATTGCTGATATTAAACTTGAACCACCTTTTGAGGGTTTCCATACGTGGATAATGTCTATTAAAGATAAACTGATTGTTAAGCAAATCAATAATGATTATACATTGAAACAATCAAGTAAATACGCTCGAGGCGAAGATGGCAAAATCAAATATATCCCTAAATTTGAAGTTGATGAAAAAGGTGATTATTTGAGGGATGATAAAAATCAAAAGATTCCAGTTTACAAAAGAGATGCCGAAGGAAATATTGTCATCAAAAACAAGAAAAAACAATTTGTCAGAGATGTTGATGACAAAGGTAAAGAAAAGAAAATGATTAATAAGGGCAAAGGTTTCAGAGACAGCTTGCATAATGCGACTTTTTATGGTGCGATTTTGAAAGAGAATAAAATAAAATATGTACTACGGGTGGATTTAGTTGGCAATAATAAAATTGCAAAAAGCGAGACAGATTTTAGAAAATTTACTGAAACTATAGTCGATAAAGGCGTGAAGCAATATATAATCGAACAATATGATGAAATGAGAGCAAATGGTTTTAAACATTCTGAAGCTGTAAAGCAACCTTTCTATATGAAAATCAAACCGAAAAAAGATGGAACTATAGTTGATTATAAAATTCAGATAAAAAAGGTTAGATGTTTTGAAAAAAGCGTTGCATCTCCTATCCCTATTAGGAAACTAATTGATGTTATTGATGGTGGGGTTCTAAATTATAAGAATTTTCACTATGCTTCTACTGGTGGCAATCATTTGATTTGTGGTTATGAGGTAATTGAAAAAAACAAGAAAAAATTCAATAAATTAATTGTTTCA
>JBBRJR010000070.1:0-11035 GCA_038218865.1 Kapaibacterium sp. (SeqCode)
CATGACATCGGCAAAAGCGGCTGGTGGTTACTTATAATCTTTATTCCAATCATCGGAGCAATCTGGTTATTGGTTCTTGTGTTATTGAACAGTGAGGAAGGCACAAACGAATGGGGCCCAAACCCAAAAGGATTTGATTCATTAAATTTGTAGTTGTTTATTAAATTATGCTAAGAATTTATATAGAAATGGCACACCCCAAAAGGATGTGCCATCTCTATTTAAAGCATATTTTACTGCCTTTACCGATTACCGATAACCTACCTAATTACATTCAATTTTCTATTTATCACTCTACCATTGCTAAGTACGATATTTACAAAATATGTGCCGTTTGCAAAATCTTTAGTATCTATCGAAATATTTCCAGAAGTAGCATCATAAGATTTTGAAACAATTTGAGTGCCGCGAGCGTCGATAATATTTAATTTATATGAATTAATTCCCGACAAATCTATATCCAATGTTGAAACATTTTGTGTAGGATTCGGATAAAATTCTTTGCCACTTGAATACGTATTTTCATTTACTGAAACTACTTTAGTATTTATCGTATAGAAGCCATCGGGCGCTGTTATTGGTTTAGATATTGTTTTGCCATTATTAGATTTAGCAGAAATAAAATATTCTATTTCATCATTATCTGACAATGCTGTTTTCGGTATAAAAGCATCGAATGAATCGCCCAAAAGTGGCGTCATATCAATTTCATTCCATTCATTTTCGCCTTTCATTCTCCAATACAACATCGATTTTTCAATGCCGCTTCTGTTATGGATTTCAGCCAATATCGGAAAACCTGTTTCAGTCAAATCAGAATAACTAGCTGGATAATGATAAATTAATATAGGATTTTCTGCTGGTATTTGTTTGGTTATACAATGTATTGCACCGCCGAATCCATCGAAGGAACGCACATCGACGGGTATAATCTTATATCCCGGATAAGCCTCTTTCAAAAGTTCGATAGCTGTTTCGTTATCTACTTTGGCACCAGTTGAGTCATTATAAAAAACTGGTTGAATTATAGATTTATTAACCATAATATGATTTGAGAAAGTACGTGTATAATTAGAATAATCCTTTCTATTATTGTAATAATTTCCGTTATCTTTGCGTGGGAACGGAATATTTCTATATATATATGGCTTGCTATTTCGAGAGTCAAGACTTACCATATTATTAATATTTTCATTTACTATTCCAAAATCTTTGAAGTTTTTCATCTCATTTGGCATACGTGAGAACACAAACGTATTCTCATCGAAAAAGTCAGCATATAAGTCAATATGTCCTGTGCCGCCATCGTTTTGTAGCGTAGGCAATATATGTATATTTTTCAAATTCAAAATGCGAGTTAAGCTATCGCTTATTTGAGTTATGTTTAGTGGGATTTTTTCTTCTACTGAAAATCCATAAGGGCTGGTGGAATCAATAAAGTATTTGCCTTCATTGTCCGAATTAGTTTGAGAAACAGCAGTAGAAGTAAACAAAGTGCCATCGCCGTCGAGCATTATATTACCGCCCTCGTATTCGATTGTATTTGTATAAACTGGAAAACCAGCTTGGTTAGCTATTTCTACCGGAATTTCATCGTCAAGTGGGCGACCGCCGTAGTATTCAAAATCAATAAATCCAATATCATCATTTTCGCCGCTGTAGCAGGCTACGGGTCCGCAATCGCGATACCAGAATGAATTACCTTGATTTATAAAAAATTTATAATTTACAAGTGGAGTGCCGCGTTCGTTCATATATTCTTTAATATCGATAGAATCCTTGCCATCCCAAATATTAATCCAAACCGGAACTTCCTGTTGTATGCCATCAGCTAAACCAGCAAAAAGAGGTCCAAAATCACTGTCTTCAAATACATCGGGGAAGCTGTTAATATCAATTAATTTTACTTCTTGCGTCTGTCTATTTTCGTAAAGAGCTTTACCTGCGAAAAGTTGTTCTAAAAAATTAGGTATTTTATTTTCTTTATCTACCGAATAATAGGGCCAAGTAATTAAAACTGCTTGCACTTCCTCGAATTCGCCGGGTATGCGAAAGTTCGCAGGCAATTCTGCTCCGAGCGGATTATTTTTGTTTTGCTTATTGTAATTCGATTTATCAAGTGGTTTGATTATGCTTGGAGTATTCGTAAAAAATTCTTTGCTTAATTTATTTGGTACGCGCTTATTTATATTTTCCGATTCTCTACGGAATTCTTCACGCGTATAAGTTTTTAATTTTTGTTTGAATGCTTGCCGTAGCTCATAATTTGTTTGAGCAAAGCTAATACTTACTGCTGTTAAAATTAACAGCAAAGCTAATGAAAGATGTTTTTTCATAAAATTCCTAAAATAATTAATTTAATAACTGCAAATTACCACTTTTTTAAGTATTTGCATTATTTGTAATACGATATTTTTTCTGAAAGGTTTACTGTAAAATGATTTTATCGATTTATTATTATATTATTATTTAGTAAAATTTGATTGTTATTGTTAATATGCACTGTGGATAAGTGGAAAAATAGTCTTTGGAGTGTATAACCCATTAATTAAATAAATAATACAACTGAGAAATTAAAAAAACGGTGTTAATATTTTTGTTGAAAAAAATATACTTTTCCAGACGAAAGTTTATAATTATTGAAAAGAAAACTTTTAAAACAATTGTCCACATAAAATCGTTTTATACACATGTTAAAATTGTAAAACATTGAATAATTGTGGAAAAATATATGATAATTATCCAATAATTTTATAAAACAAAAGGATAAAAGTAGTTATGAAAATAGCAATGGCTTCGGACCATGCCGGCTTTGAACTTAAAAGAAATATAATAATTTGGCTGAAAAGTTTAGAATATCAGATACTTGATTTTGGCACATATTCTGATGAGTCTGTGGATTATCCAGACTTCGCCTACCCAGCAGCAGAAGCCGTGGCAGCAGGCATTGCCGACTTTGGCGTGCTTATCTGCGGCACGGGTACAGGCATGAGTATTACGGCTAACAAATTGACAGGAATTCGTGCCGCCTCTTGCACTTCGGTAGAAATGGCACAAATGGCAAGAAAACATAATAACGCAAATGTACTCGCAATCGGCTCTCGCATAATTGATTTAGAATTGGCTAAGCAAATAGTAAAAGAATTTTTGGAAGGAGAGTTCGAGGGCGGGCGCCACATGATTCGAATAGAAAAAATCCATTCGATAACAGGAAATTAAAAAAAGGTAAATCGCTATGGAACCGAGGATAATATTTGAAGATAATGCTGTGCGTTTAGTAGATATTTTAGTCATCGACGCACATCCAGACGATGCCGAAATTTGTTGCGGCGGCTCGATTGCCAAAATCACCAACGAGGGCGGCACTGTGGGCGTAATAGACTGCACGCGTGGCGAAATGGGAACGCGTGGCAATCCAGACTTGCGTTTGCACGAAGCGCTTAATGCTACAAAGATACTTGGCATTTCGCATAGGATAAATTTGGGCATGGTGGACGGCTTCATAGAAGAAAGCCCCGACGCTCTGTATCAAATTATCACATATATTCGGAGGTTTAGGCCCAAAATCATCATCACACATCCTGCATTCGAGCGGCATCCCGACCACGAGGCAGTGCATAAATTAGTGCGCAATGCTATATTCAAAAGCGGACTAAAAAAAATACATACTGAATTTGAAGATGAAGTGCAAGATGTTTATCGGACGAGAAAAATATTTTGCTTTATGCAAAGTTATCAATTCGACAAAAAAGCTGATTTTTTTGTTGATATTTCCGAATATAGCGACGTAAAAATGAAAGCAATAGAAGCTTTCTCTTCGCAAGTATTCGTCGAAGGCAACGATCTGCCAGATGAGCCGAAAACGCGGCTATCGACGCCGGATTTCAAAGAAGAACTCGTCGCTCGTTCTCGCTATTTCGGTGGCTTGGTAGGGGTGCAGCACGCAGAAGCCTATCAAACGGTCGAGCCTCTGGCGCTAAGAAGTTTATCAGCGGTATTGTAGTGAGCATCGGGTTGTAGGCGTTGGGCGTTAGGCATTGGGTATTGGGAAAGGCAATGAGTTATCGGTTGTCGGTTAACAGTTGTCGGTAAAAGAAAAAAAAATGATTTTGCAGGAGGCAGACCTACGTGGCTGCCCTTTCCGTCCCAGATGTTCTACACCTTCGAGGTGGTAAAAAAATATTGCAAAATAATTGTTAATTTCTATCATTATTCAATCGCTAAGCGATATAGAAAAAAAACAAATTCTTAGAAAACCATATTTCTTTAATAAACCTTAGTAGAATGTGATTGGACAAACGTCCGTAACATTTCTTTTGCCTCGACGTTATTCTTGCCTTTACTGACCACAGCTAACTGGAAACAGCTAACTGCTAACTTTTTCACCTGTATATCTTCTTTGAAAAATAATCATTAATATTGTGGCAAGCAAAGCCATGACTGAACCAAAATAAAATGGTGCCGATGAATTTACCTTGTCGTAGAGCAAACCCGCAATTATACTTGCTGGCAAAAGCGTAATGCCAAGCACGGCATGGTACAAGCCAAAACCCGTTCCCTTCAAATCTTTACTTACGATGTCCGATATTAGCGATTTTTGACTGCCATCAGTCAAGGCGCTGTAAAGTCCATAAAACATAAATAAAACGACATATATTTTGATATCCGAAAATCTTCCAAAAGAAAAGTAAACTAATGCATACACTATAAATCCCGCAACTATCAGCTTCTCCCTGCCAATCCTATCAGAAAGTTTGCCTATCGGCACGGCAAGCAAGACCGACACTGAATTGAAAATCATATACACAAAAGGAATATACATTTTGTCAATCCCTGTTTCACTCGTTTTCACAAGTAAAAGTGCATCCGCCGAATTGCCCAAAGTAAATACAAAAATTATAGCAAGGAAAAAGTAAAATTTCGGTGGCAGACTTTTTATAGAAAATTTATTAGATTTTCTTATTTCACTGTTTTTTGCTTCTTTTATGAAAACTATAATGGTCAATGTCCCTAAAACAGCTGGAATTGTAGCGACGAGAAAAATTAATTTATAATCAAGCGGAAATATAATAAGCAGCACAAATGCCGTTAAAGGTCCCAATATCGCGCCGCTGTTGTCCATTGCTTTTTGAAAGCCAAATGTTTTTCCGGCGTCGTTCTCTCGGACAGAGCTGCTTATCAAACTGTCGCGGGGAGCTGTTCGCAATCCTTTGCCAACTCGTTCGGCAAAGCGGAATAGGAGAATTTGCAACGGCGAAATAGCAAAAGCATAGAACGGCGTTACGAGCGCGGTTATGCCATAGCCGAATACCATAAAAGGCTTGTTTTTGCCGATTCTATCACTCCAATAGCCGGAGAGTGCTTTGAGTAGAGAAGCAGTACTTTCGGCTATGCCTTCAATGAGTGCTATTGTAGTTTTTGAAGCGCCAATTGACAGCAAAAACAAAGGCATAACGCTATAAATCATTTTTATAGATGTATCGGTAAAAAAGCTCGTCAATCCTATAAAAAAGGGATTTCTGTTAATGCCGAATATTTTATTTTCATCTATTTGCTTCCGTTCGGCTATTTTTGCTTTCATGTTTATTTTTGAAAAAACGCACGATATTAGAATTTATTAGTATGAATTGAAAAAAATATTTATTTTTCCTGCCCCCATCATCCCTATAATCCCGTAGGAACGAAGGATGCTCTATTATTTCTGTAGCGGCGGGTTCCAACCCGCCTTATCGGAGCAGCCACATCTGAACCAATTCTGCCTTTCACTTTAAAATGTCAGTCTTCCCCACCCCATCGCCTAATGCCTAATGCCTAATTCACAAAGAACTTTTTGAGTGATTGCCCTAATTTCATTGAATTTAGAGACAGGCGTTCGCAATAATCAAAATGACTTAAATAGAGCAGATTCTGCCAAGATGTCGATTTAGATTCAATCATTCGCTTAGCTTGGTTTGCTTTGAAATTATTCATTTCATTTTTCATCGCCTCGAAACGAGCATCTATTGTGTCGTTGAAATATTCGCGATTTATAATTGAATTGCCCATACTTGTAATAATGCTCGTAGATGCGTTGTTTACAGATGTTACTTCAATAACTTGTTCGTCTGTCAGATGTTTGTGGTTGTTGTCAAAATAATCAAATGACTGGATACTCATGCGCCTTGTAAGCGATGCTAAAACGTTCAAGTAGCCGATCAAGTCCATGAAAGAGTGTGCTTTTTTGATTTCCGCGTCGTCGAAATTTTTAACGGATTTCGATATATAGCTGATTACCGTGTCGCTTTGCTTGGTCGCTTCCTTGCTAAGCTGTTTGGCTTGGCGCAACATTTTCAAATCAGAGCGGATTATGCCGTCGCTGCATTGAGTTATATTATTGGATAAAGCATGTACAAACTTGCCTATTCCGCCTATAATTGCTGAGAACAAATCATCTTTCGACATTTGATGTTTCATCGTCAATTTTTCTTTCTCTTCAAATTCTTTTTCACGTTTTTTATGAATCATAGTCGAGCGGAACACAAGGAACAATGCCGCCGCAACCATTACCGCCATGCCGACGAAGCTGAAATACCAAATAATTGTTGCTATAATTCCGGCGATAAGTGCTGCCATGAAAGCAGTAATAAACCACCCGCCGATAACTGTCAAAACGCCCGAAACGCGATAAACAGCTGTGTCGCGTCCCCAGGCTCTATCTGAAAGTGCTGTAGCCATAGCGACAATAAATGTTACGTATGTCGTAGAAAGAGGCAGTTTAAGCGAAGTGCCGAGCGAGATAAGCCCAGCTGCTACCATTAAATTGACCGAAGCTCGAATTAAATCAAATGCCGGTGGAGCGACTTTTTCGTTTTCCCATTTTGGCATACGGGTTTTGTCGAATCTGCTGTTGACATAAGCAACGACCGGGTCTGGGGTTACTTTTTTTATTCCGTCAAAAAATACAGTTACCGAACGGACTAATCCCCGCGATACTGCATAACTTTGGAAACGCTCTACTTCTTCTTCTTGGCTGCCTAAGGAAACAGCCATTTTCGTTACTGTTTTTGATTTTTTTGAAAAATAAAGAATAAATACCATCATAAATCCGGCAGCCAAAAGGTAATAAGTATTTGCCTTATAGGGATCATTCAGGCTGTCCATAAATATTCCGAAAGGATTACCTGAGGCATTAGCTGACAAATATGCACTTAAACCTGCCAAAGGAGCTCCCAAGAAATTCACCAAGTCATTTGATGCAAAAGCCATAGAAAGAGCGAAAGTTCCGATAAGCACAATTATTTTTAGCACATTTACACGCGTAAAAGTAATAAGGATTTGCATAACAACAGCCCAAAAAGCAAAAAGTAGAACAACTATCAAACCGGTATGCCCTGCTATATATTTCGCCATGTCGTCAGTAATAAAAGATGCACCTTTCAGCCCTTTAAGCAATATAAAGTATGAAATAACTGTGATGGCAAAGCCGCTCCAAAGACCGCCCCAACGCTTGAATTTTTTTTCGTAATCAAAAGTAAAAAGCATTCGGCTGAGGTATTGGGCGAGCGAGCCTACCAGAAAAGACATGACAATGGACACTAATATAGCCGAGGCAAAGGTGAGTACCCTCGCAGTATTTATATATTGTTCTAATTGTGATAAATCGCCGTCCATACCTACAATCTTAAATACTGAAACCATAACGCCAGCGCCAAGCAAGCCAAATATAAGCGAAACGGTGGTGGATGTCGGCAAGCCAAATGTGTTGAATAAATCGAGAAGTATAAGATCTCCGATGGCGTACGCCAAGAAGATAATTAATAATTCTTGGAAGTGGAACATCTCGGGATGCACTATTCCCCTGCGAGCAACTTCCATCATGCCGCTGGAAAAAGTAACACCAACCACCATGCCTATCGAAGCTACTGCAAGTATTATCTTGAACGATGCGGCTCGCGAGCCGACAGCTGACCCTAAAAAATTCACAGCGTCGTTTGCCACGCCTACCCATAAATTAGATGTAGCGAGCAAAATGAGTGCAATGATTACAAAAAAGTAAATTTCCATTAAATTTTGTTTCCTTTTCTATTTAAATTTTTTTCTTTTATTGTTGAAGAATATTTTTTTAAAAACGGCTTAGATTAAAATTAATTTTTTTAATTAAAACATAAAATACATTTTATACTTACAAAATTAACAGCGTTTCGGCTAATAGAAAAGAAAATAAATCAATTAACAGCACTTTCATTTTCTTAACACTTCCTTAACATATTGATAAACACTGCAAAAATAAGATAATTCGATTATCGTTTCTATGCTTTTATCAATTTTCATGCGAAACGCAATGTACGAAAACTTTTCTAAAATAAAAAATATTTTTGCCAGCGGTTTAAGTTTTATTTATGCTGATAATTGCATCGTTTGCGATAAAAAAAATATTAATTCGCCAAATAAATTTGTGTGCCAAAAATGCTTGGACAGAATGCCGCCAGCGCCAGCGCCGGATAAAATAATAAATGCTTTAATACAAAGCATCGGCGACGACCGCTTAGCTATAACAGAAGCCTATGCTCTGTTTTCTTCGAGCGAAGAAGTGCCTTTCCAAAAGTTAATATATGGGCTGAAATATCATGATTTTGACTCCATCGGCTTTGTTTTCGGAAAAATGCTCGCTCGAAGGCTCGAAATCGAAAATGCACCGCGATTTGACTTGATTGTGCCTATTCCACTAAATAAAGCAAAACTCCGCGAACGCGGGTACAACCAATCTGATGCGATTGCCAAAGGCTTGTCCGGCGTTTTAAACGTTCCGTTCAGCACAAAAATCGTGCGCCGAAAAGTCTATACTAAAACCCAAACCAAGCTCGGGAAGCTGGAAAGGAACAAAAACGTACAAAACATTTATGAAATAATAGATAAAAGTGCTATTAAAAATTTGGACATATTAATTGTCGATGACGTCCTAACGACTGGTTCAACAATTAATTCTCTTGCTGAATTGCTGCTCGAGGAAGGCGCGAGGAAAGCGAGCTGCGCAACGCTAATGAAAGCGTAATTTAATTTTTTTTTGTCGGTAAACTTAGTTAATTTTGTTTTTTTATAATCATTTACATTGGAGATATTTATGAATTTACGCCAAATTGCAATTATTTTGCTAATAATGGGATTTATTTCATCGGGCTGCTCGAAAGATGAATTTTCTAATTCGCCTGTAATGCAAGAAAAAGTTACTTTACAGAATTTGGGCGATATTACTCAAAAAGTTAAAAACGAGCCAAATTTAACTAAGGAAGAGATTGAATTATTTGCAAATGGATTAATTCGTTTAGCTCCAACAAAGGATTCTTTGGTTGGCAAAAGCGTTATCGACGTAATTAAGGGGCAGAAAGAATTTATTCGCAACCAAAGTGTACTCTTTTTTGAAAGAACCGCTTCGAGAGTAGATTTGGCGATAAATCATAACTTTCATTATGTTGGATTTCAGCCGCGCGACGATGACAAGCAATCCATCGATATACTTGTTTTCGAGATAACCAACACATCGGACAAAGAAATAAAGAATTTGCAAGGCATGCTGCAATTCTACACGCAGGACAATCAATTGTTGAAAAATTACAATATAAAATTCGACAAAGCTCTAAAGCCCGGTGAAATGCAACGCATGGGCAATCCTTTTTTGCATGACGACAAAAACGAGCGGGATAGAGCCATTCGCAGCTCAACGAACTTAAAAGCAATTTGGAATCCAACGCTTATCGAATTTGCCGACGGCACAAAAAAGCAACTACTCGTAGCTGAAAACGCTAAGTAATTATTGGGCTTTGGGCTGTGGTGAAGAAGATTTCCAGTTATCATTTTTCGGTTTTCAGCTTTCGGTGAAAAAGCAGAATGGGTGCAGATGTGGCGCACCTCGAAGGTGTTGAACGTCTTGCTTGTCGGTTGGTGGTTATCATTTTTCGGTAAAATGCAATTCATCCGATGACTTGAAGTCATCGGATGAATAAAGAAAAGAAATGGAACTTCACGTTTGCTATAGACATTTAACTTCTACGGAGCTGAAAAGTAAATGATTGCGATTTATTTAGAAGGCGCTGCCCCGATAAGGTATATTTTTAGGTTTTATACATAACATTTTTGTTAAATGAACAATAAAATTGCAAAAATAATATAAACACCCCTGGCCCCCTCTTACAAGAGGAGGAGAAAGAAACACTTGAAATATAAGAGCTTACGAAAGTCATTTTCCAAGTTCTTGTCCCCCCTCTTTTAAGAGGGGGCTAGAAGGTGTTCCTATTAAAATTAAAATTATGTGGTTTATTTTACATAATTGTAATGCACAAAACCTAAAAATCTGACTAATGAGACAGACTCGTCTGGAATGGAATGTGGCACATCTGCATCAGCTTCTGGGCGAACTTGCGTTCGCCCCTACGGGTGTGCCATGCACCGACCACCGATAACGGGAAACTTTTCTTTCCTGCTACCTGACCCCTGCTACCTGCTAAAGCCTCTCTTTCAGCTTAATTTGGGTATAGGCAACGAGTCCGCCGGCATCGACTATCGCTTGCCGTGCTTTGGGCAGTGCAACTGTTGCGAATTCTTTGCCACTCGTGTGGTTGATAACTTTATCTTCCTTTATTTCCAAATCATCGCCTGCTTCGGCTTCGATAGTGGGGCAGATAATTGTTTTCAAACCTAAATTGATGCTGTTTTGCAAGAAAATACGGGCAAAATCGCGGGCTACAAGTATTACGTTGTGCCCTTGCAGCGTCGAAGCGGCTTGCTCGCGGGAGGAGCCACAGCCGAAGTTTTTGCCTGCAAGTATAATTTTTTCATCGCCAGATTTATCCGCATTCAGCATTTGGTTCAGATCTTGGATGTCGTCGAAGGCGAACTGCGGCGTTTCGCTTGGCAAAACGGTTGCCATGAAACGTCCGGGATAAATTATATCTGTCGATATATCATCTTGCATTTTATATATTACTTTCATAATTAAATTCCTCCTTTTCTTGGGTCAGTAATTTTGCCTGTAATTGCAGAAGCGGCTGCTACTGCTGGC
>JBBRJR010000071.1:0-10952 GCA_038218865.1 Kapaibacterium sp. (SeqCode)
AAGAAATACTATTACACGGCTTATTATAATTCAATTAAAGATAATAACTTAAATGGTGGCTACAAAGGAATAAAAATTTCTCCAAATCCTGCAACAAATATTATTGAAATTCAAGAAGACGATATTTCTTTTGCCAATAACAATATAATGATATACTCAATAAACGGCAAACTGATATCCGAGGTGCCTTTTTCGAAAAGAATCGATATATCTGCTTTGAGCGCAGGAGTATATTTTCTGACAATCGGCACAAGAACAGAGTTATTTATAAAAAACTAATTATTAAACCATGTTGAACATTATCATGAAAGTGAAAATTATGAAAATCAAACTAATAGTCCTATTATTTTTAGCAGTAAACAGCCAACTCCTGCTGTCTCAAAATTACCTTTATGGATGGAGTACCGAGGGCGATGATGCTTTTATTGGTACTGAACAAAGAAATTACCCTCAACAAATCGGTGCTGATTCTGATTGGAAATCGCTAAAAGCAGGCGGAAAAAACGTAGCAGCAATAAAAACTGACGGTTCACTATGGATGTGGGGCAGTAATAATAATTATCAGATGGGTATCGGCTACGATATTGAATTTCAGCCAATTCCAGTTCAAGTAGGAACATCTACAGATTGGGAAAATGTGTTTTGCGGTGAAACGCATACTGCGGCTATTAGAAACGACGGCTCATTGTGGGCTTGGGGTTATAATAGTAAAGGTCAACTAGGCATTGGCACCTGGTCTTATCAAGAAAGTGTGCCTGTCAGAGTTGGGTTGGAAAATAATTGGGCATCCATAACAAATGCATCTGATTTCACAGTAGGTTTAAAAAAAGATAGTTCTCTTTGGGGCAGGGGAAATGAAGTTTACGACAAATATGGTACCGGACAACTAATCAGCTCTAATGTGCCGATTTTATTGGATTCAACATTAAACAAGATTTCGACAGCACAAATAATTGTGAAGTAATTTGTTAGCAGTTTTTTCTCGCTGCCTTCGACTACGCTTGAAGTAGGAATAGTTATCAGTTATCAGTTGTTGGTTGGCTTCGACAAGCTTGAGCCACCGAAGAAGGCAAAATAACGGATTTAGTAGGGGCGAACGGCTGTTCGCCCCTACTAAATCCACTTTTTTGCCTTTCCTATTGCCTATAACCTGACGCCTGACGCCTGACGCCTGTTTTGCCTTTCACTGGCAACTGGAAACCAATAACCGACAACCAAATGCCTATCACAGACAACTGAAAACCGGCAACTTTCAGCCAACACCCGTTAGCTATTTTTGAATTCCGGTAAGCGCTTGTCTAAATAAGCCATTGTGCCTTCCTTGAAATCACTTGTACCACAAATCTCACCGAATTTCATTGATTCATAGTGCAAGCCGTCCAATAGCGACAACTTGTCGGAAGCAGAAATACATTCAGTAGCAGCTTTGATGGCGAGCCTGCCTTTGCTTAAAACGTGCGTAACAAATTCAAGTGTTTTGTCCAAAAGCTCACTATGGTCGAAGACTTGATTCAGCAAGCCAATGCGGTGAGCTTCGGCGGCGCTGACCAAATCGCCTGAGATAATCATTTCCATTGCTTTTGCTTTGCCGACAACTTTGGGCAGCCGTTGCGTGCCGCCGTAGCCCGGCAGTACGCCTAAGTTTACTTCTGGCTGCCCAAGCTTTGCTCTTTCAGAGCCAAATCTTATGTGACAACTTAGTGCGAGTTCGCAGCCGCCGCCAAGAGCAAAGCCATTGATAGCGGCAATTACCGGCACGGGCAGCTGTTCGATTCTATTGAAAACGTACGAGCCGTACTCGGAGAAAAGCTTTCCACTTTGCCTGTCGCTGGTATGAAGTTCGGCTATATCAGCACCGGCGGCGAAGGCTTTTTCGCCCGCGCCGGTGATGATAAGAGCAGATATTGTTTTCGACATTTCAATTAATTTCACGCAATCGTCCAGTTCATATAGCATCTCGTTATTGATAGCGTTTAATTTATCAGGACGATTGAGGGTAATTATCGCAAAGCCTTCGTTTTCTTCAAATTTTATTGTTTTATATTCCATCTTTCTCTCAATAATTATTTTCTACTTGACGATTAATTCAAATGGTATCTTACAATTGTTTGAACGTATCCGGGGATTATTTGGTTCATCAAGCCCGGCACGACAAATCGCATTGATAGCATTCGTGCTTTTATTTTGCCAACGCCCGGAGCATACCAAACGGTAAGCACGCGTTCCAAATTAAGTGGGATTTGACCGAATTGAGTATCAGCCGTGCCGATAAACTTAAATTTATAATCAATTTGACGAGTATTAGCAAACTGTTCCGTGCCGATAGTAACATTTTGAGTGCCGGCATTTGTTGCTGTAAGCGTTAAGTTGCCAGTTAATGTGCCGAAGGAAAGCGGCTCGTTAGCAAATGCGCGGGTATAGATTGACCACTCGTTCATTTGCGGATCGATAAGTTTCAGCCATTGTTCGCTAATATCAAACGGCAATTCGATTGATCCACCGCCAAAATCCATAAGTTCATCGAACCAATTGGAATGGGTATAAATGATACTTCCAATTTCATAGTAGAATTGTTCAGCGCCACGAACGTAATCGCTTTGAGGATTGGTTTTAGTGAAAATCGACATTGCAAAAGCCGTTTCGTTTATTTTGGTAACAGTTCCGGTGATATTCACGCTGTCCATAGTAGGATTCGATGTCTCCTGAATGTTGTTGCTGTCCAATTGAAACTTTTCATAAACCCATGAATTGCCAACGCGAAACTGCATTAAGGATGGATTAGTTGAAACAATCTCGAAGTCTTGAGAAAATTTATATTCAGTTCCGGCTATTGTAACGGAAATTTTACCAGTAGTCGCGCTCGTCGGCACGTGTGTATATATTTTGGCAGTTGAACCGCTGCCGTGGGTAACGGAATCGACCATTGCCGCAACGCCGTTGAATTTCACTCCAATGGAAGCTTTATTTGTTGGGAAATTCTCGCCAATAATTATAACCTGCGTGCCGATGTTTCCTTTAGTCGGGGTGAATGAAGTAATTTGTACTTTGTTGTTATCGACGGAATTATCATCGTCAGAACAGCCCCAAAAGGCAAATACAAATAAGAATATGTACAATAAACGATTGATTTTCATAGAACACCTTTTTAAATAAATTAATTAATTTTATATCTTACTAAAGTTTTTTCGTAGCCCGGGACTTCTATTGATTGGGTACCCATTGTAGGAATGGTTATACTAACCGTTTGCGATTCGGAAACCATTTTAACTAAACCAATATTTTCTACGAAATAATATTTTTCGGTAATTGTGAAATTGATTGGAGCGCTTAAGATGAGTATTTTCAAAGAGCCAGCAACAGTATGCTTGACGATAATTTCTTTGGCATTAACAGTTTTGCCGCCGATTTGCATTTGAACGTCCGTGCCTTTTGCGCCAGTAACATTGTAATTTGCCGAGAAAGTCGGGGCTACGGGGAGTCCTGGGAATTCAATTGTTTCGTTAGCAAATTGATGAGTCAAGATATTCCAGGAAGCGGCATCGAAGTCAGCCAAAATCGCCCATTCGTTTGTAATTTTATCTAATGGCAGCATCAAACCGGCATCAGAGGAAGGTAGGATGAATTTCGATTCGGCATATAACTTCTTGTCGGCATAGCTGAAATACGTGCCATTAGCCATCACGCCGTCAGAAAATTCATTCAGTAAATAAGCGTCTTTGCCCATATAATTTTGTTGCTGCGCAACAACTACGGAGTCTTTTTTATAAGTATCATTTTGAATGTTATTTTGCATGTCATAGCTGTAATAATCATAGACCCAATAATTATTCGATTTCATCGGATAATAGTTTGAACTGTTAGGGCTAACGTTATTATCATCATCGGAACACGAGATAATAAAAAGCGGTAAAACCAACGATAATAGAACCAATTTTAATTTCATAAAAGCTCCACAATATTATTTAAAAAACTATTAAAATTTGACGTTTAATTAAATTTTTAAGTATAAAGATAATCAAAATATTTTTGAAGCAACGGTTTGTATTTAGTTTACGGTGGGCGGTGGGCGGTGGGCGTTAGGCAGTAGGAAGAAAGTTTTCGGTGAAAGGCAAATAACGCAGATTTTCTTGATGTAAGGACACGGCACGCTGTGTCTTTGGATTGTGGTTCTGGGAGGAGGCTGTCTTATAAGGTAAATTATCGAGGAATATGGTAAGACAAGAATGTCAGACCTACCGCTATCACAAGGAGTTAGTAGAATAGACATTCTTGTCTGTCATTAAATTATGACTTATGAGACAGCCTCCCTACAATCGTCAATTATTACAATTAAATGTGAATGATTCGGCATTATGCAATAAAAATCAACTCTCGCATTTGAGAAATGTGCAGGGAGACTGATTATGCCGTCCTTAATAATTTACCCATGGTTATTCAATTTCATTTCGACGTTTTCAATATATCCGAAGAAATGTTCACGGATATCTGTGCATATCGTAACAAAATATTATCCACCCTGCGAATAATCATATTCCTTGAGGCGAATAGATTTGCGATGATTTATTTCAAGCATATTAGTCTTTTAATAAATCCATCAATTCGTTTATATCTGCAGTAAAATATAACTTGCCAGCTTTAGCTTGTGCTAACGAATCTTTGTAATTATTTTCAACTTCTTTTCGTTTGCCATTCTATTGTCTAATATTAATATTAATTTTAACTTTGCTTAAACAACAATCATACCATAAATAATATTTAAATGTAAACATAAAAAATTGAAGAAACGGCAAAAATTGCAAATTATTTTTAACTTTCTTTTAATACAATTTTTCTAAATGACGCTTCTTCTTCATAAGTCATTGAAGAAAAGAAATCGTCATTTTTCTTGAGTTTTTTGTAATACTTTTTATAACCATTATCTAATTCCTTTTCTGTTTTATCATTGAACAAATAAAGAAATTCCTTAATATAGTATTTATTCGTAGTTATAATTTCATCCTTCAATTCGGTTACGTCGGAGCATCCGTCAAAGTTAGTACCTTCTAAGTATGAATACATGTCGTTTTCAATTAAATATTCTTTCACTTGATTATCTACTTCTTCTAAATTTATTTCAAAAATAAAATGATTTCTATCTTCACTTATTTTATATAACAATAATGATTTATTTCCATACATTTCAAAAACTTTAACAGAATATATATTCTCGTTTATCATATCAGGGAATTTCATTTTCAATTCAGGTAAAAAATTATTACTGATAGTATGCTCTTCTTTGAATAATCTAATAATTTTTCCCCATTCAAATATTTCTTCATTTATTTGAATTTCTCCCTCTAATATTTTTTTGTAATAATCATATTGTTCTGATGGTTCAATATTTAATTCAACAATTTCACTAAGGAAAATACGACTTTTCCCAAATTCTTCAAAAAACTTTGTTTTTTCTAAAACTAATACATTCTTATAAAATTTCAAATAGATTGAGTCAATTGAATTGTCAATAAAAGGCTTAAGAGACTCATTCATTTCATGAATTACATCAATACAAGGTAATTTGTACATCATTTCTTCTCACTATATATTAATTGAAGCACTATAATAATAATTGAATATTTTTTTGATAAAATATTGTATGTTTATTTATAAAATACCACAAAAGCCCTGATTTCTCAGGGCTTTTGTGGAGATTATTTTAAAAATAACAAATTTGTTTATTGCAGATAATTGTTTGTTTTCAACTGCTTTTATAGGCTTCTGAACGTTTGCTTACTTTGCAGCTCGTAACTAATTTATACGAATCAGATGTTGTTTTACAAAATCGTCCCAAATACGGAAACCTTGACTATCTTTAATAGCTTCGGACAACTCTATCGAATCCTCAATGTCTTCAATATATTCTTTAAGTTTAAAGAAATCATTTTTTTTAATTAAAAATCCAGTAACTTGACCTTTTTCATTTACAATTTTCTGTTGATTGACTATCATACCAAAACCTTAACGTGATAAACTACAAATACCATATTACAATAAACCAAACTTGTTTCCAAGTTTGGTTTGATTTGTGGAGATGGCGGGAGTTGAACCCGCGTCCGAAGAGCTTCGCCAAAAGCTTCTACATGTTTAGTCCGTCATTGTTTTTTCGAGTAGAGCTTGCCGTCGGACAGGCGTCCCTACCTTATCGAAAGTTTAATTTTCATAACGTGCCCTGTCGAACAAACCGTTACTATCCTATTTTTTGCGTCACTTTCAGAGGAACTAATAGGCACGTCCCAAAGAAAGTGTAGCTGGTTATTTATTAAGCAGCTAATGCGTAATTATCGTTTGCATTTATTATGCGTAGCAGTTGAATTTACGTGCACCACCGCTTAAGCACGACATGCGGCATTCCAGTTCCATCACCCCGTCGAATCCAGGTCATCCCCATATTGTTTATCTTAATTTCATAGACGCAATTTGTTTTTTTTTATTATTATAATGTAAAATAAATATTGAAATAATGATAAATCTCTATAAATATTCTAAGATATAATCTTTGGCTCGGCTGCAAGCGCCTTCGTCGCCAAGTAGATGACGTATTTGTCTAAATTCGCTTATCATATTGTTTCGAGCTTCCGATTGCGAGTAAATCGCTTCCAGAGCCGAAGCTATATTGCCACTCGTCGCTTCCGATTGAATTAATTCATTAATTACGGGCTTTTTTTGCAAAATATTAACAATCGATACATGCTCCAAATTAATTAATTGCTTGCTTATCAAATATGAAAAAAGAGAAGTGCGATAAGCCATAACAAACGGCATTTCCATTAGAGCCGCTTCTAAATTGGATGTACCTGTTTTAACGATTCCCAACTTTGATTTCGCCATGAGTTCGAGGGAATCGTTTGTAGTTTCTATACCATTTTGCTTAAAAAAATCAGAATAGGGAGTAAAATCAATATCGCCCGCTTTAGCTAAAACTATACGGAAATCTTTATGTCGCTCGCGGAATTGAATTGCAGCTTTTAAGTAAATATCTAAATGGCTTTTCAGCTCTTGCGGGCGACTTCCGGCGAGCAGCGCAATTATATTTTCGCGGTCGTCAAAGCTCCTTTGCTCTTGTTTAATTATCGGATTATCCAAAAGTGGATGACCGATAAAGCTTGCATCAATGCCGAAAGAACGGAAATATTCCTCTTCGAATGGAAAAACAACTAATAATTTGTCCACACGGCTTGCTAATTTATTCGCACGATTTTTCCCCCACGCCCAAAGTTGAGGTGCAATAAAATATACAACTGGGACTTTCTCGCTCTTTGCGAATTGTGCCAAATTTAGATTAAAGCCCGGATAATCGACAGGAATAAATAAATCTATTTTTTCTTGGGCTATTATTTCTTTTGATTTTTGTAGTAAATTACGAAAAAAGCCGTATTTTTTAGCAACTTCCCAAAAGCCAACGACTGATATATCTTTTATTTTAGCAATAGAGTTAAGCCCAAGTTTAGCCATATTTCTGCCACCAATACCGATAAATTCGACGTCTGCACGAGACGCAAGGATTTTTTGCATCAAACGAGCGGCGTGAACATCGCCCGAAGGGTCACCGGCAGAAATAAATATCTTCGGCATTAGATTTTCTCCATAACTCGCCGCCAAAAGCTTGAAGATATTTTTGGATCTATATATTTTGAGAATTCTTCGAATTGCGGATAAAACGAGCGGAAGTCTTCTGGCGCCATTCGAGCATCTTTTGCTGGATAAAGCACGCCTCCGGCGTCGCGAACAAGTTTATCGCACTCGCGAAGAACTTTAAGTGTAGTTTCACCAAGCATTCGGAAATCCACAGCCATCGTAATTCCCGGTCGCGGGAAAGACATCATGCCCGGAGAAACGACATTGCCAAATGTTTTTAGGACTGTCAAAAAAGAAGACATGCCGGATTCGTTTATTTTAGTCATAATGCTACGGATTAATTTGACATCATCGCCAAAAGGAACAACAAATTGATATTGCAAAAAGCCGTCCGGTCCGTAAGCTTTGTTCCAATCATTAACCGCATCCAAAGGATAGAAAAATGGATTGTAATGAACGACATTACTTGCCTTTTTAAAAAATTGCTTATTATAATACATAAAATTAAATGACTTTACCGAAAGCGAGTTTATAAATGGCATATCCAGCGGAAATGTTTTTGGCTCGCCCGTTAGCAATTTCGGCAAATCATAATCTTTGGGGTCAGCGTGATTGCCGCGGTTGTAAATGCCGCGTCCCAATTGTTTTCCAGTTGCGGTAGTATCAATCCAAGACACGGTATAGTCGAAGTCTTTTTCGGAGTCGGTGTTAATTTCAAAAAACTCTTCGATAGAATTAAATTTGATGGCTTCCATAGCAAAAAAAGCGCTTGGGGCTTTTTTTAGTTTAAATTCGACCCAAGTGATAAATCCGGTCAATCCCAAGCCGCCGATGGTGGCAGAGAATAGTTCAGGATTTTGTTCGCGGGAGCAAACGAAACGTTCGCCAGTGGATTTGACAAGTTCAAAACTTAACACGTGACAGCCAAATGTCCCGCCTTTGTGATGATTTTTGCCATGCACATCATTTGCGACTGCGCCGCCAACAGAAATATATTTTGTGCCGGGAGTAGAAGCCAGAAACCAACCGCGAGGCACTGAAAAATCAAGAATTTCGGCAAGCGAAACGCCGGCTTCGCATTTCAAGATGCCAGTAGTTTGGTCGAAGGAAATTAGTTTATTCATACCAGTTGCATCGACGAGTGTTTCACCGATATTAAGGCAGCTGTCGCCATAGCTTTTGAGGTATCCGACTGGAAGAAATGTGCCGTCGATTTTCTGGAAATCTGGTAATTCATTTTGCCAAAAGACTTTTTTTATATCTTTATGATATGCTTTGGGATAGCGCCCCCATGACTGATAAGAAGTATCTTTCATAATGCAGCTCCAAAAACGAGACCAATAATAATTAAAATAATAGCAATGCCGCCTTTATCGCGGAGAGTAAAGACGATCGGGTCGTCGTGCATTTCGCCGCGTGCAGCTTTGAACCAAATACGCAATATCCAATAAAGTAGCATAAATGCGACTAAGTAGAGTAAAATCGGCGTTTTGTAAAGTGCAACTATTTCTGCGCTGTTTATATAGAGAACGAAAACCAATATCGACAAAAGCCCGCTGGCAGCTCCAATTATTTTCACCAACCCGATGTCGTCGATTCTGTAGCCGCGTCCCGTCGCTCTATCTTTCGAAGTTTGCGACAAATCATAAAGCTCTGTAAATCGTTTGACACAAGCGAGGCTTAAAAATATAAACATTGAAAAAGCTAATAGCCAAGGCGAAGCGGGGACGTCCACTGCCACAGCACCAGCTAATAGGCGGATTGTGTAAAGCGACGCCAAAATAAGTATATCTAGAATATAAATTCGCTTCAGCATAAATGAGTACAGCGTTGTCAGAATAAAATAAGCGAGCAAGATAAGATTGAAATCAAGCGGCAAAAGTAAAATCGAAGGCAGAAATCCCGCTAAGAGCAATAATGGAATAAGCACAAAGCCATATTTGAGGGACAATTTGCCTGAAGCGAATGGTCTTTTTCGCTTACGCGGATGTGTCCTGTCGCTGGATAAATCAAGTAAATCATTCAAAATATAGACAGCCGAAGCAATGAAACTAAATGAAAAGAAGGCGGTCATGGAATTCACTAAAAAATCGCCAACGGGAAATTTATGTGCCAAAAGCAATGGCAAAAAAACTAATAAATTTTTCACCCATTGATAGATTCGCATTTGTTTTATTATCAATTTCAATGTCGAAGTCTTCTCGACAAAAATCTCCTCAACATTGCCCAATTCTTTTGCTTTTTTTCTTACTTTTGATTTACCAGAGACCAAATATCCTTTGCGAGCTCCTTTGAAAACGGCTATATCGGCTTGGCTGTCGCCCATGTAGTCGAAGCCTGTTTCTTTAAATCTATTTTGCAGCTCGGCGGTTTTTTGTTCGCTGCGCAGATTGATGCCATTTTGCGAGCCAAGCACGAGGTCGAATATGCCTAAGTCTTCCGCAATTTTATCCGCAATTTTTTGGCAGGAGGCAGTAGCCAAAACAATTTGTCGATCCTTTTGTTTTTCCTGCTCGATAAATTCAAGTATTTGGTCGCGATAAAGCAATGTGTCGTAGTCTGGCTCGGCAAAGAGCAATACCTTTTCTTTAAAAAAAAGCTTGCCTTGCAAAATCCAAAAAGGAAAAATAAAAAGTAAGAAAGGCTTTGCTTTGACTGCCCTAAGGCACGATTCGAGCAAGGTATCGCCGTGTATTAGCGTACCGTCCAAATCGACACACAGAGGGATTTCCGATTCATCTATTTCTATATTAGTATCATGTTTGCTGTATTCAGTCATTTTTTTTTCAAATATTAAGAAATTTCCAAAAACTATTTTAACAACTGTATCTTTTTTTCGTAATAAATCTCAGCCAAAGCAAAATCTTCGGGAGTATCGATGCCGAATAATTCTTTGCTAATTTCAATGCACTGATATTTATAGCCCATTTCAAGCAGTCGCAATTGTTCTAATTTTTCTGCATTTTCCAAAAGCGAGGGCGTGAAATTCACAAATGCAGCCAAAGATTTAGTTGTATAAGCATATATGCCAATATGTTTAAAATAATCCATTTTTTTTATCCAATCGCCTTGCTTTTCATCTCGGAAAAAAGGTATAGGGCTGCGAGAAAAGTAAAGGGCGTTGCTATTGATTCCAACTACAACTTTCACATTATTCGGGTTTATCAAATCTTCGGTAGTTTGAATGCGGCTGACAAAAGTAGCGACATCGAAATTTTGATAATCAAAACGGCTTAGTAGCAAATCAATGTCTTCGGGCATGACAAATGGCTCATCGCCTTGCACGTTTAAGATTACGTCATAATCCTCGCCCAAGGTAGTGTAAGCTTCGAAAACTC
>JBBRJR010000072.1:0-10887 GCA_038218865.1 Kapaibacterium sp. (SeqCode)
CATCCATAAGAGGCTAAGCGAGCAAAAGCGTCGGAAAGTAGTTGCTGATGTAAAGCAAGGAAGAATTGATTATTTCAACAACACAGTAAAACGCGGTTCATCTAAAGATTTACTTGCGGAATTCAAGAAATGATTCCTTTAGTTTGGTCAAACCGGTTTTTAAAAGCTGTCAAAAAAGTATCAAAGAAAAAGCCTGATATTGTTGTCCAACTTGGTGAAATACTTGAAAAATTAGAGAACGATCCTTATGATGCTTTGCTCAAAACGCATAAATTGAAGGGAAAACTCGCAGGGAGTTGGGCTTGCAGTGTTGATTATGATGTGAGAATTGTATTTGAATTTCGGAACAACGAGCAAGATGATTTGACCGAAATTCTTTTACTTTCTATCGGCACACACGATGAAGTATATTAATGCCAGAAAGATGGGAAACTTCTTTTTGTAATATTAGATTAAATAATTCGTTTTTAACATTATAAAAATCATAAGAGGTTATTATGAATTTCGCAGAAATACTTGAAGCGGTGGATGAACTTCCGATTGAAGATAAGATTGAAATGTCTCGACTGATTCAATTGCGCTTAGACTCAGAAAAACGAGAAATACTTAATAATGAAGTACAAGAAGCTGATTATGAACTCAAAAATGGTAAATTAAGAATCCAAAGTATTGATAATATAATGGATGATATCTTGAATGAATTATGAGCTTATCAAATCAAGTCATTTTACGAGGAAAGCAAGTAAAATTCTTAAATTAAATCCCGATTTGACGCCACAATTCAGGCAATTACTTGTTAATCTTACGAATGATCCATTTATGCCCAAATTGCGGACACACGGCTTAAAAGGGAAATTAAGCGGCTCCTATTCTTGCAGTTTAAGTTATGAATACCGTATTATTTTTAAAATTATCAATGATTGCCAAACAGAAACATCTACAACGAATATAGTCTTTCTTGAAACAATCGGCACACACGATGAAGTATATTAGCCGCTTTAGTTCATCGGCGAATAAAAACGAACGAATAAAATATAGAAGAAAATAGTTGTATTATTTTTTTTTAAAGGAAAAATATGAATACGAAAGAAATGGCATTGAACATACATTGGCGAAATGCCAGACGATGCTACTATTGATGACATTATGTATATCTTATATGTTCAGAAAAAAGTAGAGTTAGGAATAAATGATTTTGATAATGGAAACGTTTTGACAAATGAACAGGCAAAATTGGAGCTGGAAGAATGGCTGAAATAATTTGGTCAAAAACAGCACTCAATGATTTGGAATCTATCGGAAAATATATTTCCCAAGATTCTATTCATTACTCAAAAATTGTTGTTAGGAAATTATTATAAAACCAAATAGAATTTTATATCAGTTCCACAAAAACCAAGTCCGTATATTGTCAATTGCACACTCTAAACAAGATTTATAATACAATAATTTCTTTATAAATTACTTTCTCGACTGCACAGGGCTCGGTGAGAACATAGACTAACAGACTGTTGATTAAGTGCAAGTAACTGATAAACAATAGATTCCCGCGGGCGCGGGAATGACAAAACATCTATTATTAGTAAATCAACAGTCTGCTAAACGAAATGCTACGAAAATATTGTTTGAAAACGGCAGGAAAATCCTACAAATTCCCATCCTCAATGATTTTCACGCCCGCACTTGTGCCGAGTCTGTCTGCTCCGGCTTCAATCAGTTGCAATGCAAATTCTCGCGTTTTTATTCCGCCCGATGCCTTGATTTTCACTTTGCTACCGCAGTTGAGCCGCATTAATTTTATATCTTCTATTGTCGCTCCGGCTGATGAAAAGCCAGTCGAAGTTTTAATAAAATGGGCGTTCGAATAAGTAACAACTTTGCAGGCGTTAATTTTTTCTTCTTCCGATAAAAGCGAAGTCTCGATTATAACTTTGACGATAGCTTCCGATTGATTGGCAAGCTCGACTATATCGACTATTTCATTTTGCAAATAAGACAAGTTGCCGCCTTTGAGTTCGGCTATGTTCAGCACCATGTCCAGTTCTTTGGCGCCCGAGAGCAAAGCTAATCCCGCTTCGTAAAATTTGACATTTGGCAGATTTGCACCCAAAGGAAAGCCGATAACGCACGCTACGACTATATCGCTTTCTGCCAGTAATTCCTTGGCTTGCGCTACATTTACAGGATTGACGCACACAGATGCGAAGCCGTACTGCAATGCTTCTTGGCACAATCGAGCAATATCATCTTTGCCAGCTTCGGGCTTTAATATTGTATGATCGATATATTTAGCTAGTTCTTTATTGTTTAATTCTATCATATTCTCACCATGTTTTAATTAAAATAATTATCCAATTCTTTTTTGATATGTTCCATAAACCATTGCGGAGTGCTGGTAGCGCCCGTTATGCCAATAGATTTATAATTTCGTAAATCCTCAAAATTCAGTTCATCTAAATCTTCGATAAATATAGAATTCAAATTGACTTTCCGGCAAATGTCGTATAATATTTTGCCATTAGAAGAGTTTTTTCCTGCGACGAAAACAACGCAATCGTGTGCTTTTGCAAATTCTTGCAGCATTTCTTCGCGACGAGAAACGAATTTGCAAATAGAATTTTTCGTAACAAATTCTATGTTGCTATCCAATCCGTTTATCTCATTGAATCTAATCTTTAACGCTTCGGAAATTTCATTAAAAGTAACTCTATCCATCGTCGTTTGCGAAAATATTACAGTATTTTTGCTGAAATCCATATTTTCAAGTGCATTATCAAAATTTTTGATAACGATGCACTCATCATTGCAAACGCCACGAAGACCAATGACTTCGGCATGTTCGAATTTGCCAAAAATAATAATTTGCCAGCCGTCATTGTAGTATTTAGTAACGGATTTTTGCAAAGCTTTAACCAATGGGCAAGTCGCATCGATGAGTTCCAATCCCATTTCCTTGGCTCTGTCATACGTTGTGGGGGGCTCGCCGTGAGCGCGAATAATTACGACTGAATTACTGGGGTCGATAGCCTCAAATTCCTCATGTGATATAGTTTTCAGCCCTCGGGCTTCCAGCCGTTCGCCTTCTTTTGGATTATGTATTATTTGCCCCAAAACGTGTACTTTTTTATCTTTGCTATCGACAAGTGTCTGCTCGACCTTGTCGATAGTTTGCACAACGCCCCAGCAAAATCCGGCTGAGTCATCGATATCTATAATCATATTTTATTTCCCAAAATTTTCAAACTTTAAAAACTTTTAGAACTTCCCAAGCAAATCTTTGACTGCGTCTTTGTGAATCATGAAATTCATCATTTTCAGTTTGATATAATCCTCGTGATAGAAATAATATCCTGACGCTTTGCCATTGCGAGCGCCAGAGCCTGAGTCTTTTATTAAAAACCAGAAGGTGCCGTTTTTCTCCAAATATCCGACTACGTGAATGCCGTGGTCGTCGGTAGTTGTTCCATTGGAGAAGCGGAAATAGCGTGCGTTCTCGTCTATATAATCAGAAGGAATGTCGTAGCTCGGCACCATTGCCACGTCCTTGAAAGAATAGTAGCCCGGCTCGGAAACGTCCCCGCCGATGGATATAGTATATCCCGCTTTGATAGATGATTTGACGACTTTCATGAAATCGTCCAGCGGAACATTGTAGTATTCCTCGCTTCGCCACCAATTGTCTGGCACGTCGTAGAGAGCTTTTTTCCAGTAGCCAGCAGGCTGCAAAAGAGACAAAATGTCCACGTAGTCGTTTGTTTTGATTTTCGTTACTTGCGAGAAAAACTCTTGCGGAGTGTAAGTTTTACCTTCGTAATTAAATTTTGCCGGCGGCGGCGTCATGTAAGAATCAAGAATGTTCTTAATTGTTTCGAGTACAATTGTCTCATTCCACGAATTTGTTTTTTTCACCGATTGGAGGTATGAATTCATCTCTTCGTACATTTTTTCGTGGGCATGGAATTTTTGGTCAGGCTTTTTACCAGAATATGCTTCGAGCGGCACAGCGCCGTATTTATCGAAAATATGGATTAAAGCATTGCCTTGCGAGCCTTCGGCGAAAACGGAATTTCCTTTTTGCTCGATGAAGCGTTTTGCTTTTTCGAGGTATTCGCAATAGGCAGTGTACATTTCGGAAAGTTTGATTTTTTTACTTTGCAAGCGGTATATTTCTGATTCAAAAAATGAAGTAGCCGAATAGCTCCAGCAGGTGCCAGTCCAGCCCTGTGTAACGGGCTCGTTGTGCCATTGCTGCTTGAAATCAGCGGCATTTTGTGGCAAATCCAAACCGTCGAAATTCATTTTGAAATCGCTTGCGGCTTCGCTGCCGTCTTTGGCTGCTGTGGATTTTTTCGTTTGGTTTGAATAATATTCATTTGTGCTTTTTTGTATTTCATTCCAAAATGGATTGCCATATTCAATGAAAACGCCTTTGTCGTGGCGTGGCTGTGCGTGTGAAGTTTGCATTAATCCGAACGCAAACATTGCTGCAATTAAAAATAATATTTTGATTTTCATAAATATTCCTAATAAAATTATTTGTTGATATTAAGTTTTCTATATTGATTAATTAACTTCTAATGCTTGACGAAAATAATCATTAAGCGGCTTGCCGGCGAGATAGTATTCGATGGTTTTATCCATTAAATCATCTTCAAGAATAGTCTCCGCAGGCAGCTGCGCTGTATAATAAAGTTGCTTGTTAAAAAGATAAGGCTCTTTTTGAGCATTTTCTTTTATGAAAGAATCATTAAGCCTTTTGTTCTTTTCGCCAACAATCGAGCCATATTTTGATTTAAAATTATCTTCATGATATAAATCCTGAAACGCTCCTAAGTCGCCGGCGATGAATTCCCTTACTTTTTGAAGTGAATCTTTCTCAAGAGAGTATAAACCGCCGAATAGGGAATAGGCTTTAGACGACATTTGCAAGTAAAGCCCGGGCTTTTCCTTGCCTTTGCGTCCTTCGGGGCTGATTATGGCTGCTAAAAATAGCTTATAGGGAATTCTTACTTTTTGGAAGCGAACATCAAAGTGCATTTTGAAAATTGCTTCGTTCGGTTTTAAAAGTACAGTGGAATCGTATTGGTTTACTCTATGAATTAAGTCCGAGACGAAATTGGCAAAGGGATTTTTCAAATCCTCCTCGAATCTCGGTTTATTATTTTTGAACCATTCATAAGTATTATTGCTTTCGAGTTCTGTAAGGAAATCTATAAATTTATGATTAAAATACTTCATATTTGCCCTTTAATTTTCTGGATTATCTAATCTTTCGACGCTTCGGATACCTTTGACCATTAGTAATTTGACGAAAATTTCATTCAGCCGGTCGTCATCGCTGACATGTATTGTTAGGGCGCCTTCGAATAAATCGCCGGAAGTGTCCAAATTTACTCGGCGTATATTGCCCGAGCCAATGGAATTTGTAATATCCAAAAGCATACCGTCGCGGTCATCGCCTTTGATTATTAGTTTAGCGTCAAATTCTTCCTGCTTTTTCTTTTTCAGCAGCGAATCAGGTGATTTTTCTTTGAAATATTGATGAAGGTAATAGACAGCTTTGTAAGAAACGACGAAGTTTTTCCATTCTTGTTGGGGGGCAGAATTTGGCGAAGAGATTATTTCAATTTGGTCGCCTTTTTTGAGACGATATTTCAATTCTTTGACGACGCCGTTAGCTTTGCCGGAGATGCAATGCAAGCCCAATTCTTGGCTAATAGCGAATGCGAAATCGACAAGCGTGGCTCCTTGTGGCAATTTGACTGGCGAGCCGTCCTTGGTATAGGCGATAAGTTCACTGTCGAAAAGATTTACTTTGATGGAATTCCAGATGATTTGTGGTGCTTTGTCGGCTTCGGTGAGTACAACGTCTCGCATCCACGATCCCCAATTTTCTAAGTCTTTGTCGCTGAATTGCAAAGCGCGGATGCTTCCGGATCGCAATGAAAAGTTAGCTGCAAAGCCTTCCTCGGCTATTTTTTCCATTTCTTCGGTACGGATTAAAATTTCTATTCGCTTGCCGTCCGGACCGAATAACTCTGTATTAAGCGATTTGAACCAATCTATTTTGGGATTGGCTACGTAATCGGCAAAGCTGATTGTAGTGAAAGCATTTGCTAAGATACCATGCGCACGGTAGCATTCGTGTACGTCGTCCGTATGCAAGATGATAACCAGTGAATAAAAATTATCAATATCGCTGATGCTTTTGCCGTCCTTTATCATTTGATAAATTTCGTACTCATGCTTGTGAATGATAGATATGGTAGTTTCAAGGTTTTTTTCGCGAAGGCTTGTTTGTATATGATCTATGAAAACCTTAATGTAATCAATAAAATCGCGGCGTTTATTATTAAGCGAAGTACGAATTGCTTCGTAAGTATTTCGGTCAGAGTAATAAAATGCGCGGTTTTCGAGTTCCATTTTTACTCGATGCAATCCTAAGCGATGGGCAAAAGGAACGTAAAAATTCAATGTTTCGAGAGCAATTTCTACTTGTTTTTCAGGTTTCAAATAGTGAAGTGTTCTTAGGTTATGCAATCTGTCTGCAAGTTTAATTAAAATTACGCGAACGTCTTTTACGAGTGCCAAAAATAATTTTCTGTATGTTTCGGCTTTTTTGATAATTTTCATTTCGGCGTCGTTCGTGTAAAGGCTTTGTATTTCTGGATCGGGCTCGTCAATTTTTGTTACCGCATCGACAATTTCGGCAACTTCGGGCGAAAACTCTTGCGAGATGAGGTCTTTGGAGACAACTACCACGTCCTCGATAGTATCGTGCAAAAGACATGCTGCAAGCGAGGCAGAGTCGTGTATGGTAAATTCCCGCAAAAGTATTAGCGTTACGTTAAGTGGGTGCGTATAGTATGGATAGCCGCTTTTTCTAATGATGCCGCGATGATAATTTGTGCAAAAATCAAATGCTTTTTTGATTAATGCAATATCTATTGTTGGATCTGTTTTTTCTATCTCTGCTAAAAGAACTAACCAATCTTTTTGGGTATCAAGCCCAAATATTCCTTTTTCATCATATTCATTCTCAAACTCGAAGAGCATTTCCATCACGCAGCTTTTCCCAAATTAAACATAACTTCTTGTCTTGCAAGTAAAATTGTCATGTTCTATTATTTTTAATAATTATTATTGTATGGACGACAAAATACGAAACCTAATATAAATAAAAAAATTATAATAAACAAAAAATGAAATTAAATTGTCAATAATAACTCAATCGAATGCCGAAAAATAAATCTAAAAAGAGCTTTTAGCCCACCATTACATTAATTTACCCAAAAAAAATATTTTTAAATAAATACTTTGCTATTTAATAAAAATATATTTATATTGTTTAAAAATTAATATCTTTTTAAAAATTAAATTGAAATAATATAAATGAAATAGTTTTGTCTCATCCCAATTTACTTAAAAAATATATATCTAACAGGTTAGCAAATATGAAAAACAATACGGATTCCGATTATAAAAACAAAGAAGATTTGGAACGCGAGAATGCTATCCTACGCGGCTTACTGAAATTCCATTCTGCTTTTTCATTATTCAATGAGAATAATTACGACAAATTAGTTGATAATTTAATCGAATATTGCAGCAAATATGAAGAACTATTTGCTGCTAATTTATCGAGCTTAAATCTGAAAAGAAAATTGCTTTATGCAGTTAATTCTCAAATTGCGGGCAAAGCAAAAACTGATTCTGAAGAATTGATTTTAGCTATAATTAACAATACAACAGGCAAAGATGCTTTAGGTGAAAATATCCAAGATATTATAATTCGCTTCGATTTGAATAAAAGAATAACTTATATTAATTCGGCAGGTCTTTTCTTTTTTAATTTGAAAGAAAAAGAAACATTGGGCAAAAATCAGTTGGAATTGTCGCTTTTTGATAGCGAAAACTCCGATTTCTGGGAAAGTCAGATGGACGACGCAATGGTTTTAGGCAAATCCCAAAGGCTTGAGATAAAGATGGATAACGTTAGTCATTCGTCGTATTGGGATTGGTATATTACGCCTGAGTTCGACGAAAAAAGCAGAGTAGAAGCTATTCTTTGTTTGGCTCGAGATATTACAGAAATGAGCCTGATACAAATCGCTCTCGAAAAAGCAAAAATTCGAGCCGAAGAAGCGGACAGCCTGAAAAGTGCATTTTTGACAAATATGAGCCACGAGATACGCACGCCGATGAATGGCATTATCGGCTTCTCTGGGCTTTTGATGCAGTCGGATTTGAAACCGGAGGAGCGGCTCGAATTTGCTCAGATTTTAAATAAAAGCTCAATTCGGCTTATGGATTTAATCAACAACATACTTGATCTATCTAAAATTGATGCCAAGCAAATACCGGTGGTTGAATTGGTGTTCGACGGAAATAAATTATTCTATAATTTAGAAGAGATCTACTCTCCTCAGGCAAAAACGAAAAATTTAGAATTCATCGTCGAATGTGGCTTGCCCGCAGAATTTTCCGATATTTATTCTGATGAAATGAAGATAATGAAAATCCTCAAAATCTTTACAGAAAACGCAGTGAAATTCACTTATACGGGGAAAATCAGAATCGGCTACGAATACTGGGGCGGTAGTATAAGGTTTTTCGTTGAGGATACTGGCGTCGGCATTTCAGATGAATATATTGATAAAATTTGCAACAGATTCAGCCAAGAGGAAACCTCGCTTAACCGCAATCACGAAGGCTCGGGGCTCGGGCTTTCGATTGCAAAAGGTTTGATTGAGCTTTTGGACGGTTCGTTTTTGGTAGAATCTCAAAAGGATAAAGGATCGACTTTTTCATTTTCTATTCCAATAAAGCAGAGCGAGAATGAGTTTAATGAAACCGAAAAGGACATTCATTCAAATGAAGGAATAAAAAGCCTTTCAAAAAAAGTTATCATCGCAGAGGACGACGAAATAAGTTTTATTTTACTCAATAATTTAATACAGAAAGAATCTGATTATCAAGTGCTGCACGCTCCAAATGGCAAAGCCGCAGTGGAATTGGCGAAAGTAAACAGCGACGCAGTATGTATATTTATGGACATGAAAATGCCAGTAATGGACGGCTGGACAGCTACTCAAAAAATAAAAAAAATGTTTCCGGATATGCCGATAATTGCCATAACAGCGCTTGCGATGATGGGCGACCGCGAAAAAGCGCTCGAAGTCGGCTGCACGGATTATTTGACTAAGCCGTTTAATCCTAAGGAAGTTGTTTCGCTACTGAGGAAATATGCGTGAATTTAAATTTTGTCGTTCACGTAAAGAAAGCTTGTTTGCAAAGTTAAGAACCTCACCCCGAGAGGCTGCCCCGATAAGGTATATTTTTAGGTTTTATACATAACATTTTTGTTAAATGAACAATAAAACTGCAAACATAATATGAACACCCCTAGCCCCCTCTTGTAAGAGGGGGCCGGGGGGTGTTTAAAAATGTGGGTATCATCACATTGTTCATTCGAACCTACATTTCCTTATCTTGTTGACGTTGTCTTTTAAGACGGGGCTAACAATGGATACCCACTTTCGCGGGAATGACAGAACTGCGATTATTAGTAAATTAATAATATGCAAAAAGAATACTTGGTTTTATCTGTATATTTATTTAATTTTGATGATGTACAGAAAGTATAAATATATATTGATTTGCCTGCTTTTTTTCTTGGCTTCGAGCTTAGCTTTTAGCCAACGCGGATTTGAAAAACTGCCCCAAAACGCTTTGCAAAATGTCCCGCGATTGAACCATTTGTTTAACCACGAACTCGCGACCAATTTAGACAAACAAAAAGGCGGCAAGCAAATCCGGCGAATGCAGAATTTTTGGCAATCACGCTACGATACCTCTGGCTATGCCAAAAACGCTGTAAGCATTCTTCGAGAATACAAAAACTTCATATCAAAACACCCAAATAATAACATTTTAAGCAGCTCGCTCTGGGAAGAAATAGGTCCACTCGTGCCGCAGCAAGGCAACAACGCACTCGTTGCGGGCAGCGGTCGAATTAATTGCATTGCGTTTTCGCCGCGAGATTCAAATTTAATCATAGTCGGCTCTGCCGCAGGCGGTCTTTTTAAATCGCAAGATAGAGGCGAAAGCTGGGCGACGGTCGAAATATCGCAATTTTTATCGATGGGCATTTCCGATATAGTTGTATCCGAAAGCGATCCCGATATAATCTATGCTGCAACTGGCGATGCCGACGGTGGCGCCTTTTTCGGGACATATTCCATAGGGCTTTTGAAATCGACTAATGGCGGCAACTCTTGGCAGATATTGGATTTGGGGCTGGAATACGCCGACAATACATTTATTGCAAAAATAGCAGTCAATCCGAATGATTCGCAAATTTTATATATCGCCACAAATAACGGGATACTGAAATCAATCGACGGTGGCTTTAGCTGGGAAAGGAACATTGGCGGCTCGAATTTCCGAGATTTAGTAATGAAGCCCGGCGACGCTAATACTGTTTACGCTACAAACTTTTCGTCTGAGGGCAATGCAAGCATTTTCAAAACAGATGACGCTGGCGAAACATGGTTTATCGTTAAAACTTACCCCGAGGCAAATCGTATAAAATTAGCGGTCAGCCCGCTGGACGACGAGTTGCTCTTGGCTTTGGCGTCTGACTACAAAACAAATTCCTTCGGCTCGCTGGATTTATCGCGTTCTTCGGGCTTGGCTTGGCAAAGTTTATTCAGCGATTCGAAAAAATTCGATTATCTCGTGCAAGCGCAATCTTTTTATAATTTAGTATTGGAATTCAGCCCTTGGGATAAAAATACATTTTATGCTGGCGGCGTTTGGCTTTACAATGGGGATTTGCGCGATACAAATTTCAGTGCAGCCGCGGCAAAAATACATGTCGATATG
>JBBRJR010000073.1:0-10846 GCA_038218865.1 Kapaibacterium sp. (SeqCode)
AACACTTGAATTATAAGAGCTTACAAGATTCAATTTCCATGTTCTTGTCCCCCCTCTTTTAAGAGGGGGCTAGGGAATGTTTGTATTATTTTTGCAGTTTTATTGTTCATTTAACAAAAATGTTATGCATAAAACCTAAAAATATACCTTATCGGGGCAGCCTCTGAGTTGCATTTTACCGAAAACAAAATCAAAAAAATAAAAAAGTTTTTGGTAGATTTGGAAAATAATGTTAAATTGCATGTTCAAAATGTTTAAAGAACCAAAAAGTTCATTTGAGGAATAAAAATGTTAGCATTAGTAGAAATAGCAGGCCATCAATTTGAAGTAAGCGAAAAAATACACTTAAATGTGCCACGCTTAGCCGGTAATCCTGGCGACGAATTGGAATTTACCAATATTTTGCTTAAAAACAATGACGGCAACGTTGAGCTTGGCTCGCCATATTTAAGTGGCAGCGTAAAAGCTACGATAATCGAACATGGCAATAACAAGACCGTGCTTGTTTTCCACAAAAAACGCCGTAAAGGGCATCGCAAACTAAACGGTTTCCGCGCCAAATATACTACAATTGAAGTAACCGGCATTAATTAAGAAAAATTTTAATATACTGATAAGGGGTTTTTACAATGGCTCATAAAAAGGGTGGCGGATCGTCCAGAAACGGTCGCGATTCAAATGCTCAACGTAGGGGCGTCAAAATCTTTGGCGGTCAAGCAGTCGATGCCGGCAATATCATAGTCCGCCAATGCGGTACTAAATTTCATCCGGGCAATAACGTTGGTCTTGGAAAAGACTACACAATATTTGCACTCATCGAGGGTAAAGTGAAATTTGAACAAAAAGATAGATATAGAAAACAAATTTCCGTCTATCCCGTCAACTAATTTTTACTAACAAGAGTAAATTTACTCTTCACTTGCAAAAACAAAGCTTCCTGCTTCTAATAGCGGGAAGTTTTTTATTTTTTCATTTTTTTAATAAAAATCATGAATATTAGAATATTTGTTACCGGCGGTACGTTCGATAAAGAATACAATGAGCTAAACGGCACATTGTATTTCAAAGATACACACCTTAATGAAATGCTGAATCTCGGCCGCTCGAAAGCTCCAGTGGATGTTCGCACGCTTATGATGATTGACAGCGTGGAATTAACCGATGCCGACAGAGAGCTTATAGCGCTGAATTGCAGCCGCTCTTCGGAAAATAAAATAATTGTAACGCACGGCACCGATACTATGGTCGAAACAGCTAAAGTTATCGCTTCCAAGCAACTCGACAAAACAATTGTTTTGACTGGCGCTATGATACCCTATAAATTTGGCTCGAGCGACGGACTATTTAATTTGGGCAGCGCAATTGCATTCGTTCAAACCTTGCCCGCGGGCGTCTATATCTCGATGAATGGGCGTATATTCAATTGGGACAATTGCCGAAAAAATAAAATTATCGGTGAATTCGAAGAAATAAAATAATGGTATGATATTTGATTATAAATAATAAAATAAATCCCAATTACGTTTTATTTATTTTATAATTTATACTATTATTATGAGCAACATAGGCAAAGAAATTAAAAAAGCTCGGCAATCGAAAAATATAAGCATTGCTGAGCTAAGCAACTCAACGAGTATTCGAACCCATATTATTCAAGCCATTGAAGAGGGTAATTTGGATATTCTGCCAAGTGTTTATATGAAGTCTTTTGTTCGTACATTGGTCGATTATTTGCAGCTCGATGCCTCCCTTTTGCATGCCGAAGATACGATTGAGACTCCACCAACAAGTCCAATTGCCGTTGAACCCGCTTTGAGCAAGCCCGAAGAGTATAAAAAGCCGAAAATAAAAACTCCTGACAAGATTAAACAAGAGCCAGTTGAAGAAGCTTTGCCAAAGCCAAAATTACTATTTGCTGAAGAAAAACCAGAAGCAGATAAGTTTGCGAAAGAAGCAGATAATATCGATCATTCTGATTTTGTTATTAAGTCCGGTTTTGGCGAAACAAATTTGCCCAAAAAGGAAATCGCGCCCGAAAGCAGCTCTGCCTCTTCTACCGAAGACGCATCTACCACAAGTGATGATAATATATCATCTATCAAAAAGCAAGCAATTAGAGAGCCTGTGCTAATCGAAAAAGTTAAACAAGAAACTCCAAAAAAAGATATTCCAAAAAAAGAAAACTTACTTAAAAATAAATTTATTTCAAAAAAAAGCAAAAAGCTAACTTTTGACGACGGCGAGCCTACGCAAGTTTTTGCGGGCGATGCAATCAAAAGCACTCCGCCACAAAGCACTGAAACGGATTTCACGGATTTATTTAAAAAGAAAAAAGTAGCGAGTGGCATGAACCCAGGAATTGTTAATTATCTTGTTTACGCTGGAGTGGCATTGCTTATTATAGTTATTATATATTTTACTTTCTTTTTTAATTCCGGTCCATTTTCATCAAAAGTTTCTAAATCCAGTTCTGTAATTGATGACAGCAGCGTAGTCGAAGTAGATAACTCCCTTTTCGACGTCTTTGCCGAAGGCGACTCGCTGTCGTTATCGGCAAAATCGCGAGATTCGGCTTGGCTTAAAATCGAAGTCGATGGCAAAACAAGCGAGGAAATCTTGATGCTGCCCGGCATGGAAAGGACGTGGAACGCCACCGAATTTTTTACGATTCACCAAGGAAACATCGGAGCGATAGATTTCTACCGTAATGGGAAATTATTAGAAAATTTTGGAAAAAAAGGAACGGTCGTGCGGAATGTAAAAATTACGCGAGATGAGATTATAGGCGATTCTCCTTGGCAAAATGATCCCACAAAAAAATACGGCTCTGTCGAAACCGTACCCAAAGAAACTAAGCGATACAACTCAACAAAGCCGAAAAAAGAAACAAAAATGAATACGATCGAGCCATCAAAAATCGAAACGAAAAAGCCAGATTTTTTGCAGCCCAAGCGGGATTAACTAATTCTTTCGAAATTATTTTTTCACCGTACCGATGGGCATAATTTCTTTGCCGTAAATCTCGTTTAGAATTTGCGCAAGCGAAGTATAAAGAGCCGATGCACCGCAGATGACTCCTTCCAATCCTGCTATGAATTTTATTTCAGGGCTTCCAGTAAAATCTGCTATGGCAAGCAGGGCGAACAATAGCACCACTGTACCGAAAACCACTTGCAATGCGCGATTGATTCTAAGCGTGCCGATGAACATGCCCAAGGAAAAGATGCCCCATACGATTAAGAACCAGCCCATGCTGACTGCGTCTGCTGGCTTAGCAACCCCTAATTTTGGCATTACCCAAATTGCAACCAGAGTAATCCAAAATGCGCCGTAAGCAGTGAAGGCGGTTGTGCCAAATGTGTTGTTTTTCTTCCATTCCATAATTCCAACGAAAAGCTGCGTCAATCCGCCGACGAATAGCCCCATGCCCATAATCACGCTCGTTAGAGGAATTACGCCCGCATTAGCCAAGTTAAGTAAAATTGTTGACATACCAAATCCGAGAAGTCCGAGTGGCGCGGGATTAGCTGTTATATCCAGCACCTTGATAGTTTGAGTTTCGATCATAACCATTAAAAAGTTAATTTAAAAATAATATTAAGTTAATGTAAATAAAAAAAATACAAATATAAGAACAAATCTGTTACCTGCAATGATTATAATTTGTAAATTATTTTAACAATTCATAGTTTATATGTAACTAATAAAGTTAATTTTCGTTATTTAATAAAAAAAATTGTTTGTTATTAAAATTATTTTTTTTAATTTTGAATATATAATAAAAATAAATTTGGAGTTTTCTAAATGAAACACATATTATCCTTGCTCGCTATTTTTGTTCTTGCAAGTTTTGCCTTGTTGGCACAACCGAAGTTAGAAATGGAAAATGGCGATGAATACAATTGGGGCAACGTTAAACCCGCTGAATCACCCTTAAAAGCAAAAGTCAAAATATACAACCGCGGCGATGCGGAGCTGCACGTTACTAACGTGCGTCCTGGATGTGGCTGCACTACTGCTCCGCTCGACAGGAATACAATACCGCCGGGCGAATCTGCCGTTTTGGACATCACACTTAACGTAGCGTCCAACGTCGGACAGGTTACGAAAAGCATTTTAATCGAATCAGACGATGCCGCACGCAAGTCTTTTTATTATTATCTGAAAGCAACGATTGTCCGCGCGGTAGAAACCAATCCGCAATATTTGGTTTACAATGAATTATATTTTGGTCGGGAAGCTACTTCTACGGTAATTATAAAGAATACTACCGATAAGAATATCACCATCCAAGAAATTGAGCTAATGCCTCAGAATTTAGTTATCAACATCAAGCCCGGCACAGTCATTAGAGCAAAAAGCGAAATTCCGCTCGAGGTAAGAATGACACCCGCTGTAGTTGGAACAAATCACATAAAAGTAACTTTAAAAACCGACCATCCGGACGCCCAACAAGTAGAAATTTCAGGCTGGGGCAATGCCGTTTCGCATCCAGACAATGTAATACATAACGACATAAAAGATAATTAGGATATATACATAATATCCTCCTAAAAGGCTGCTTTCCTGTCAAAGGGAAGGCGGCTTTTTTTTTGTGGGTGGGGCATTGGACTGTGGGCTGATTTGGTGCAGATGTGTTTTCGCCTCGAAGGTGAGGCACATCTAACAAACGTTCGCAACATTTCTTCCACACCCGTAGGGGCCCGCGTTCGCCCAAAATATTTATTTGTTCAGTGATTTCAGTAGGGGGCTGCCCCGATAAGTCAAATGACGTGCTTTTAAGACTGGCACGCATGTTCAAATAACCTTGTGATGATACTTACATCTTTAAACACCCCCCTGCCCCCCTCTTACAAGAGGGGTAGAAAAAAGCACTTGAATTATAAGAGCTTACAAGATTCAATTTCCATGTTATTGTCCCTTCTCTTTTAAGAGGGGGCTAGGAGGTGTTCCTATTAAAATTAAATTTATGTGGTTTATTTTACATAATTGTAATGCCCAAAACCTAAAAATATAACTTGTGAGACAGCCTCATCCCAAACTGCCCAAAAACAGAGGGCGGGCTCAAGAACCAGCCCCTACATCCGCATCATTTCCCCAACTCCGTAGGAGTTAAATAATGGTAGAACAAGCACTCCCTTTTCTTTATTTAACCTTCCGAAGGCTTCTGCCGACCACCGATAACCGATAACCTGAAACAAAGATGAGACTGCCCCGCAGCGCAATACCCAATGCCATTCTCTCCTACCCTCCTATTTTCTGGCAAGATATTTGCAAATTAACAGACATGAAGATTATATGTTTAAGCAAATTATTGAATTTTATATTGCTTAATGAAAATGACCAATAAATATAAAAATAAATATGGCTAATAATAAACAAAATGCCTTGCTTAATTCGCCTGTTATGAATAAATTGCGTACTCAAGTGTTGCCTTTGGCATATCGAAACAAGGATTTGCTATTAGCAGTCGGCATTTTGATGATTTTGGCGCTGTTAATTATTCCACTGCCGCCGGTAATACTCGATTTATTCTTGGCGCTGAATTTAGCAATGTCAGTTCTTATTCTGCTTATTTCCGTTTACATACGTTCGCCGCTTGAATTTTCAGCTTTCCCGGCGGTTTTGCTTATGACCACACTTTTCCGATTAGGGCTGAACGTAGCCACGACGCGGCTTATCTTGGGCGATGCCTCAGCTGGAGAGATTGTCCACGCCTTTGGCTCGTTTGTTATCAAAGGAAATTACGTTGTAGGTATTATCATATTTTTAATTTTGCTCGTTATTAACTTTATCGTAGTTATCAAAGGCTCGACGCGTATAGCAGAAGTTAGCGCCCGCTTTACTTTGGACGCTTTGCCGGGCAAGCAAATGAGTATCGATGCCGACCTAAACGCTGGCTACATCGACGAGCAAACCGCTCGCAAGCGCCGCGAGGATCTTTCGCGAGAGACTGACTTTTTCGGCTCAATGGACGGTGCAGCGAAGTTTATAAAAGGAGACGCCATAGCGGGATTGATTATTACAGCCGTAAATATTATCGGCGGCTTGACTATCGGCGTTTTGCAATTAGGCATGTCATTCAGCGATGCTGCTTCGACTTATACAATATTAACTATCGGCGATGGCTTGATTGCTCAAATCCCCTCGCTTTTGATTTCCGTGGCTGCTGGCTTGGTCGTTACTCGCTCGAGTGGCTCGGATAAATTCGATGTCGAGCTTGCGGCGCAATTTGGCGAAAAAGCAAAGCCTTTGGCTTTGACTGCCGGAGCTTTGATATTTATCGGGCTTTTGCCTGGCTTCCCGTTTTTTCCGTTTTTCTTGCTGGCGGCTATGTCCGGATCAATGGCGTATTATCGTATTCAAAAAAATAAACGTTTGTCAAATGAACAGATAGCGACCGAATTGCAATCCGTCGAAGAAAAACAAAAGCCCGAAGAGGCGCCCGTAGAGGATTTACTCAAAATAGATCCCGTGGAAATTGAATTGGGTTACGCACTTATCCAATTAGTCGATGAAACGCAAGGCGGCGACGTCTTCAAACGTATTACAAACGTCCGGCGGCAGCTCGCAACGGAATTAGGAATTGTCCTGCCGCCAGTCCGCGTGCGAGATAATTTGCAACTCGAGCCTGAGGAGTATGTTGTCAAAATCCGTGCAAATGAGCTGGCTAAAAATCGGCTCTATCCCAATATGCTGCTCGCTATGAATCCGGGCAATGCCGACGGCAAAATAAACGGCATCGACGTAACAGAGCCAGTTTTCGGCTTGCCGGCTACGTGGGTGAACGCAAATGAAAGAGAGAATGCCGAAGTAATGGGCTTTACGGTCGTTGAAGCCGCAACAGTCCTCACGACGCACTTGACTGAGCTGCTCCGTCGCAACGCAGATAAACTGCTTACGAGGCAGGAAGTGCGGCATTTGATAGATACACTCAAAACGGATTACCCAGCACTTATAGACGAAATACAAACCGAGAGCCTGCCCGTTTCGACAGTACAAAAAGTGCTGCAAAACCTTTTGAGCGAAAGTATTCCTATAAGGGATTTGCCAATTATTTTGGAAGGCTTGCTTGAATATCATAAAATTACAAAAAATATCGATGTTTTGACTGAATACGTGCGGCACAACCTTTCTGAAACAATTAAAAAACTTTACCAAGACCAAAATGGAGTGATTCACGGCATAGCGCTCGATCCAGTGATAGAAGATAGAATTACGAATGCTTTGCAAGTGCAAGGCACAAGCGGCATTTCGCCCACATTGGGGCTTTCGCCGGAAGTAATAGACAATATCCGCAGAGGACTCTCCGACGCTATAGACGAAATATCGCTAGCCGGATATATGCCGATAATAATCTGCTCGGCACAGATACGCCCCTACATCTATCGAATGATACACAACACTTTCCCGTTAGTCAATGTCATCAGCTTTACCGAGCTACCAGCAGATACGGACATAGAAATCCACGGACAAGTAAGAGTGTAACAGGCTGTGGGCGTCGGGGAAGAAGGTTGTCGGTAGTATCTGGTATAGCAGTCCCACCGCAGGTTTCGATACGCTTCGCTACTTTAGCCAGCGAAGAACGGCACTTGGCGTTGGGCAATCAATTAATATTGGCTGGCTATATTTTTTGTTTTTGCTTTTACTTTATGATCCATTCCCAATTAAAATATCCGATATTTCCGGATTGCTTTCGAGCAATGCCTTTTTGTCTTTTACTTTTAGGGAATTAAAAATCAGGGCGTAGGAATGGCGGATTAAATCCTCCAAGAAATCGCGGTTGATGCTATCGTCAATAATAATGGTATTCCAATGCTTTTTGCTGGTGTGGTAGCCGGGAACAATTGAGCTGTACTCGGCGCGAAGCTCTAATGCCCGTTCCGGATTGCACTTTAAATTAACCGAAAGTGGCAAAGCTTCAGTGTCGGTTATGGCGAATATTTTGTTGTTTACACGAAAGCAAAGCGTAGTGAAATCAAATGGCGTGTCTTCGGTAACAAGTGGCAGGCTTAGGGCAAAGTCGCGCAATTCTATTATGTTCATTAAATATTTCCTTAATGATAAAATATTCTTAAAATCTTGAAATATATTCTATTCCAACATATCGTGTAATTGAATTGGCGGCTCTAACTTTTTCCAAAAGATCGCGTAATTGAAGTTCTAATGTAAAGCCGTCGGTCAAAGAGTAACGCCAAGCGAAATTAACAAGCCCGGGTGAAGCGATTCGTTTGCTTTCCTGCTCGAAAGCGGACGCATTGTATTCCAAAGTGATAGACATACGGTTAAGCAGCGACTGCTCCAAGCCGAAGTAATAATTCATAAAAAAATTATTAGCTGGATTTTCAAATGAATAGTTAATGCCGCCGTGCAACGCCAAATCTCCTAAGTCCCAAGAGAAATTTTTGCTAACTGCTATAAACGCGCCCGGAGAGAAAAACTCAAATCTATTAGAAGAGCTATTGTAATATCCCTTGCCTTGCGTATTTATTCCGACTGCGAACGCAGGCATAGAGAGCGTTTCGTCGAGAAAACGATATTTTAAATTTATGCCCGGTATGCTTTGAAATTTCACATCGCCCGTCCCGATAATATTCATCCCGCTTAAAGCGATGCCGGCATTAAAATTTTTCAATAGTGCAAAATCGGCATTGACAGCCAATCCGCCGCCAGAAAAAAATTGCAGACCGATAGCGTAATTTCCTTTGTGCAGTACGCCAGCAGTGGGCATGTCAATTATAGAGCGTGATTCATAAGTGGCAGCGTTTCCCGCGCTTCCCTGAGCCCAAGAGCTTGTGGAAAAAATAACAAGTAGGTTGAAACTTAAAAATAATATAAAATACTTTGTCATAATATAGAATAAAAAATATTTGTAAGACATAATAATATAAATTAATTATTTATTTTGAAAAAACATCATTATTTTTGAAAATCAAAATAAACGGCAAAAGAAAAATGACAGTAATCTTCTCAAAAAAATGCGAACTTGCGCTGCAAGCGATTTTATTTTTATCCACGGGCGAAAAAGATAAATGTTTCAGTGCGATAGATATTTCGCAAGCAATCGACATACCAAAAGAATTCACATCTAAAATATTGCAAAACCTGACCTCGAGCGGCTTAATAACCTCCCGCAAAGGAAAAAACGGCGGCTTTTGCTTGGCGAAGCAGCCAAAGGAAATTCGCTTAATAGATGTAGTCGAAGCCGTCGATGGATTGGACGTATTTCACAACTGCGTTCTGGGCTTTCCGGGCTGCAATATGGATTCGCCCTGCCCGCTGCATAGTAAATGGGGTGCATTGCGAGAAGAAACCTTGAAAATGCTTTCCGAGCAAAATTTAGAAGAAATGCGCGAAAATACGCTCGATAAGATTAAATATATGAAAGAGTCGCGAGAGAAAGTTCATAGTTCAAAGTTCAAAGTTGTTGGCGTTTGTTAGATGGGGCTGCCCCGATAAGGTATATTTTTAGGTTTTATACATAACATTTTTGTTAAATGAACAATAAAACTGCATACATAATATGAACACCCCCTAGCCCCCTCTTAAAAGAGGGGGACAAGAACATGGAAATTGAATTTCGTAAGTTCTTATAATTTCAGTGTTTCTTTCTCCCCTCTTGTAAGAGGGGACCGTGGGGTGTTTAAAGATGTAAGTATCATCACAAGGTTATTTGAACATGCGTGCCAGTCTTAAAAGCACATCATTCGACTTATGAGACAGCCCCATCTGGGTAAGAAGAAAGATTACCGTAGAGACACAAAATCTTGTGTCTCTACAAAGAATAAACCATATACAACGTAGGGGCGAACAGCTGTTCGCCCCTACGGAAATCATCAATACGCTTTGGGGCGGGGCGGGTTTGGAACCCGCCCCTACGGTATGCCTGCTTTCTTCTTAGAAAACCTTATTTGGCAGCCCCAAAAGAACTAATCGTACGTTGTTAGACTGAATTACTTAATTATCCTTATTGCTTTGGTTTCAATTTTATCGCCATTGCGGAAAACTAAATAATATACAGATGATGAGACTTTCTCAGGATTCCATGTGCAATTATAAACGCCCGGAGATTTCACTTCATCTACAATTTGGAGAACGTCTTTGCCAAATATATCAACAATTTTTATTGACACATTCGTAAATTCAGCAACGTTGTATTTTATATTTACAAAATTGTCGGCAGGATTTGGGAACACAGCCACATTGCTTAGATGCCCGCCCTTTTGCGAGAATAAATCGTCTGACACTCCTGTTACAACATCAACCTCATCGGATAAGCAGCCGCTTAGTCCATTTTTGTCGTAAGACAGGACTTTGATTTTTTGCTCAGCAAATCCATCGACATCAAATATAACTGATTTTTGATATTTTGATGCATTAGCAGCTAATTGGGCATTTCCAGCATAATCAATAAAATAAACTGAATAGCCAACAACTGCCGTCTCTTGCGATGGAGTCCATTCGACCAAGCATTTTTTTGTAGTCGTAAAATATTTGGAAGATATTTCGCTTGGCGGCATTAATGTGCTTTTTTGATTAGTTAGCAGATTACCAATGTAGGAAACTTTTGCTTTGTTTTCGAAACGATAAACACCGTAAATATAATAGCTGCAGCTGCCAAGTGAATCAGTCAGAATAACAGTTCCGCTGCCGCTTATAGCCGGAAGCGTAGTTAGATAAAAGCCGTCTTCGCCCGTATTGTCTTCATCTAAGAATATATCAATTGAATCAGTTTCAGCGGCATAGCTTTTATCCCAGCTGAGCGTAATTTCTCTCGCAATTTGAGCTGCATCGAGAACGAAACTTTCCTCATGCTTAAATTCATATACATCTACTGAAAATTCAT
>JBBRJR010000074.1:0-10837 GCA_038218865.1 Kapaibacterium sp. (SeqCode)
GGTTAGTCTATCCTGATTTGTCTCATTCATATAAGAAATTATGCGACGAGTATTATTTAATAACTTCTTCTCGGAGCTTTACAGATACTTCTTTTTGCCATCCGGGATACATTACCGAAGAAATCGCAATGCCATTCCCAAGCCCATTTAAATTGAATTCTGATGAAAAGCTTTATCTGCCCGCACCCAAAGATGTACTCTTTGACAATAAGGTTTTAGTACAAATTTTCAGTATCGACAACGTCGAAATTTGGAGCAAGCATCAAAAAGTAGAATTGCAAAATTCAAAACGCGTTGCAGCATTAAGTCCTGAGGAACTCGTTTTAAGTACTGGCATCTATCTTTATAAAGTAACCTATGGCGACCAATCCATTTTTGGAAAATTTGCAATAGTACGCTAATATTTTAAATATTTATATTATATCTATGAAAATCAATAAAAATGCTGTTTTTTGTTCGATAATATTTTTAACCACATTATTTGTTTATATTCTAACTTTGGCTCGCTCCGTATCGTTTACTGATAGCGGGGAATTAGCTGCTGTGGCTTCTACTTTAGGCGTTGCCCACCCGACTGGTTATCCACTTTTTACAATTTTGGGATACTTGTGGACTTTGCTTCCATTTCCCTTATCTCAAATTGTTAAGTTAAATGTTTTGTCGGCTATTTTGATAGCCGCGTCCAATGTATTTTTCTTTCATACATTTAAGATGATTGCGCTGTACTTGCTAAGCAAAAGAATGCCCTCGCAAGTTTTACCACCGCCAAAAATAAGTAACCGTAAAGATAATAAAAAACCACAGCCTGCTCAGCTTATTGTTAAAAACGAAATAGACGCAAGTACTGCTAATTCAATTGATTATCTTTCGCTTGCACTTGCCTTATCGCTTGGGTTTGCCCAAACAGTTTGGCAGGAAGCCGTTACGGTCGAAGTTTATGCTCTGCATTATTTTATGATAAATATTGCCCTCTTTTTTGCATTGAAAGCATTTATCTTCGAGAAACCGAAATTATACTTGATAAGTTCTTTTTTGATTGGTTTGAGTTTCACTAACCACCTTACTACTCTGCTAATACTTCCCGGCGTGCTATTTTTATATTTCAGCCGTCCAGACAGTGGATTTAAATTATCCAGCGAAAGAGCGAAGCAATTTTTGATTTTGCTTATACCGTTTGTAATTGGTCTAAGCGTTTATCTATATTTGCCACTGCGAGCTGGTATGGACCCGCTGTTTAATTGGGGAGACGTCTCGCGTGGTTTCGATAAGTTCCTTTATCATGTTTCGGGCAAGCAATATCAGGTATGGATGTTCACCGGCAGTAAGGCATGGGCTGAAAACTTCGTGAAGTTTTTCTCTGGTTTTCCTTATGTATTCAGCATATTATTTTTGCTGCCCTTTGCTTTTTCATTTAGTCAAATTTCACGGACTCGTGAGAAATTCAAAGCAATAATTGTATCTCTTTTTGCACCGGTGGCTTATCCATTTACATTTTTTACAAAAAACAATAAAACGCTTTTGTGGTTTTTGGTAATAGTCGTTTTATCGGGAGTATTTTATTCATTTAATTACTCGATACACGATATTGATTCGTATTTTTATTCGGCATATTGGGCGTTATTTATTTTGTTTGGCTTATCGATAGCTCTAAATATCCGTTTTTACAAGCCGCCCTATATTTTGCTTATTTTGCCAATATTTTTGCTGTTTACAAATTATAATAATTGTGATTTATCCGATGATTATTCAGTGGAAGAATATACTCGCATAATGGTTGGTAATCTTCCGCAAAATTCGATAATTATTTCCGCACAATGGGACTATTGGTGCTCTGCGTTTTGGTATTTGCAAAAAGTAGAAGGCTTAAGACCCGATGTCGTTTTAATAGAAAAAGAACTTATGCGCCGCACGTGGTATCCTCTACAATTTTCAAAATGGAATCCCACTATAGCCCAAGAGAGCAAAACTGAATTTGCAGATTATATGGCTGATTTGGAAAAATTTGAATCCGGCTCGGACTACAATACGATGAGCATACAGAGCAATTTTGTGGCGGTATTCAACAGCATAATAGAAAATAATTTCGGCAAGAGACCGCTTTTTATGACGTTAGACGTTATGCAGAGCGAGCCGGATATTGCAAAAGATTACATGAAAGTTCCGCATGGATTCGCATTTGAACTTAGAAAGTCATTCGATACTATTCCTATTGATTTGGAGAAAATAAATATCGATAAATTATATCGCTCTACTTTGAACAAAGACGGCCACCTTTATGATGGAATTAGGCAGGCAACGGCAGTTAATTTAGTAAATATTGCAAAATACGGATTTGTTTCCGGTCGCCCCGAAAAAGCTCAAAAAGCATTAGAAATGGCAAAGAAAATAGACCCCACAAGCCCGGACGTAAATACAATAATGAGAGAATTAAGTAATTGATAAATAAAATATTTAAAATCGGCAGTCTTGAAATAAAAAATGGAATATTTCTGGCGCCGATGGAAGGCATAACAGACCTGCCGTTTAGAATAATTTGCCGTGAATTTGGCGCAGATATAGTTTATTCAGAATTTGTGGCTGCCGAAGCATTAGTGCGCGATGTCGAAAAATCATTTTTAAAAATCCGCGTTGAAGAAAAAGAACGCCCTGTAGCTATTCAAATTTTTGGCAGCGAACCCGCCTCTATGGCTGAGGCTGCAAAAATTGTAGAGCAATCTGGCGCAGATATACTGGATATAAACTACGGCTGCTGGGTAAAAAAAGTGGTGCAACACAATGCTGGCGCTGCGCTTCTCAAAGATCCGCAAAAAATGTATGAAATTACCAAAGCTGTAAGAAATGCAGTGAAAATACCCGTAACGGTGAAAACCCGCTTGGGCTGGTCATCGGAAACGATAATCATAAACGAAGTAGCACGGATGCAAGAAGATGCAGGAGCCGAAGCGATAACTGTTCATTGCCGAACTCGAGAAATGGGAATGGGCGGCAAAGCTGATTGGAGCTATATCTCGGAAATTAAGAAAAATATTTCTATTCCTCTCGTGCTTAACGGCGACGTGATTTCTCCCGAAACAGCGCGCCAAGCAATGGAAACCGACGGAGCAGATGCCATTATGATAGGGCGTGCTGTCTTTGGCAATCCGTTTATTTTCCGCGATGCTAAGCGATTTATAGAGAGCGGGATATTGCCCTCGGCGCCAAATATTGATGAAAGATTTGATGTACTCCGCCGGCATTTGATACTGAATATCGAAGACAAAGGACTGCCGCGGGGATTAGTCGAGTTTCGCAAGCATTTTTCTGGCTATTTGAAAGGGCTGTTCAACGCTTCGCATTTCAGACAAAAACTTGTACTGACAGACAACTTGGAGCAAACTTTTGATCTTTTGGATCAATTCAAAGAATATTTGAAAGATAGGGAAGATAGTAAAATCATTACATCAGAGCAAGAGAGTTCGGGTGCCGATGAGCTGACCTGCTCAATGGAGTAAATGAATTTTTGTGAAAATATATAAAAAAGGCGAACTTGATGTCCGCCTTTTTTTAAATCATATTTCGATTAATATATTTATTTCTTCTTGTCGCAAGATTTTTTGCAATCATCTGTGCAAGCGCCTTTTTTGTCTTTTGTCATAGTTTTAGCTTCTTTTGTACCATCAACAGTATAGCCAAGTTTAGCGACTGTTTTTTTGATAGCTGCATCGGAAACAACATCTGCATCGTAAGAAACTGTAACAGCTTTTGAAGCAACATCAGCGTTGGATTTCAAAACACCTTTTTCTGAGTTAAGTGCTTTTTCAATTTTACCTTTGCAGGTTTCGCAAGTCATGTTTGCTGTGAATTTAGTCTCTTTCACTGTTTTAGCGAAAGTGTCAGCCGAGAAAGCGAGTAATGCGAATAGCATTACTAAAATAATTTTTTTCATAAAAAAGCCCTATATATGTGTAATAAAAGTTTCTTGTACTTAAATAACGTACAAATTTAAAGAATGTTTTAGTCTTAGCAAAGAAATAAATAATATCAATTAAATAAATTATTAGTCTTAGTTATACTATTAGACTGCTGACTGAGCAGTATTTCTTTCTCATTCCCGCGAACACGGTAATCTAAGCCTTTGCAAGCGACTGAAAAACAATGGATTCCCACTTTCGTGGGAAGGAGAAAACTGCGGTTTTTAGTTTATCAACAGTCTACTAATAATCATAATTAATCAATATTTTATTAATGTGCCTTGTCTTGCCTTAGCTTTTTTGTCCCATTCGGGGACAATTGTTTTTAGGAAATTTGCTTTATCTTTGCGATATTTGTCCATATCGAGTCCAATATATTTTTGAGCTAATTCCTTAGTAGAAATATCAGGCATTTTAATTGGAATAGTTACGCCATGCCGTACTAAGACAACCTGCAATTGTCCGCTAGCTTGCTCAGCTTTTTGCAAACTTGTGCCAAGCACTCTAAGAGCTTCGACAGGGGAGTGGAAGCCAACGGAATTGCCAGCTGCAACCCAATCCCAGCGCCATTGCGAGTGGCGGATAAGTTTTTGGATAGGTTCCATCTCTTTTTCTGTAGCGCCGTTATCCCATGCTGTTTTTGCTTCAATATGAACTCTGGCCAAAGCTTTTTCTGTCAATCTGCGTATTTCTGTAACTTTTTGTTGGCGAGAAACTACGTCGCTTTTTAATTGTTCTTCGCTTTCGCGGTGGCATACTTGGCATGAATTTGCTATATTATTCAGCGGGCTTTGTATGTGGTGGTCAGAGAATTTAACTCCGCCTTCGACCTTATAAGGCATGTGACAATCAGCGCAAGCAACGCCACGAGCAGCATGGACGCCGGTCATATAAGTTTCATAATCGGGATGTTGTCCTTTTAGCATTTTAGTTTTGCTAAGCGGATTGATCCAATCATAAAAATCTATTTCATCATAATATTGTTCCATCTCGTCAGCGGAATAGCCTTTGTCCCAAGGGAAAGTGAGGTAATTGTCTGGTTTATGGAAATAATATTCGACGTGGCATTGGGCGCAAACAAGTGAACGCATCTCTTGATGAGTGGCGTCTTCTATATTTTTGCCTTTACGAGCCAATGCTTCGATGAGTGCCGGGCGGGTGATACGCAAATTCATAGTTTTAGGATCGTGGCAATCTTGGCAGCCGATAGGATTTATGATTTGGTCGCCTTTATCAATCCATTTTCCACTATAAAAAGCAGCAGCTCCCATTTTATTCATCAAGCGTGGCACGTCAGTACTTTTGCAAGTCCAGCAAGTAGCTGGCATAGGGCTATCTTCGACGCCACCAGTGCGAAGTATATGGCGAATATCTTCTATCGCATGGGCATGCCCGCGTCCTTGCTGGTATTCTTTAGAGAAACCGTAGCCAGCCCACATAACAACTAATTCGGGCGATAAAGCGAGATAGTCGATTTTAGCGGATCCGCCGTAAGGGCTTTGGAATCCTGTGTCGAGTGTCATTCGATACGATTCGTACTGGCGGGGAAAGTTCTCGCCCCAAACTTCATTACGAGGCTCGAATTCGCCTATATTTTTGACTAACTCTACACGTGCTACTGTCTCAGCGCGACGCTCCATAATGGATGCGGTTAGCATTCCTATTAAAAACACTACTACAAAAGTAGCAACGAAAAGTAACCAATATACCCATGGTTTCATTTTCTTTTTTTCTTCATTCATAACTAAAAACTCCGAAAAATATTAGTAATTATTTTGATTTATTTATATCTTTATTCGAACCGGCAATTTTCAAAAGCCAGTCGGGAGCGGGCTTGCTTAAACCGGGTACTATTGCGTTAGGTGCTGAGGCTTGACTCGAAACGCGCCCGTGAGGTACTTCTCGGTGGCAATCCCAGCAAAGGTGTCCATCGCCTTCTTTGTAGTTTTTGCCCGTGGTATGGGCAGCGGCTACGTCTCCGACTTGATAAGAGTGGCAGCGAATGCAGTTTTCTTGCACTACTTGCTTGCCGTCTTCCTTTATCATAATTACCTGCGGTTCAGTTCGCAATGTAAAGATTGTAGCGTGGCGTGAGCCGTCTTGCGCTTTGAAGTAGTATTTTCTAAAAACGTTGTCGTGAGGCACATGGCAGTCATTGCAAACAGCTCGCTCGCGGTGGCTACTGTGCTGCCAAGTAGCATATTGTGGATACATCAGGTGGCAATTTATGCATGCTTCCGGTTCATCCGACAGATAAGAGCCTGCGTTCGATATTTTAAACGCAGTAGCGACCAAACCAAAAAACAAGCCGAGCAGTATAGCAACCGGTACTCTCCAACCGGCAGGCGGCAGTAATTTTCGGATAGTGCTTTTTAGTGAATGGGGCAACTTATTTTCTTCCATATTCAACTCGTTTTTTTTTAATCGGATAAAAACATTCTTTTCCATTGCATTTTACTAATATTTTTTATCATTTCAAAGAAAAAAATAAAAATAATGACAAAAAAACTAAAAAATAGACTTTTTTTCACAATAAAAAAAATAATCTTATAAAAACTTAAACAAATCGGTAAAACGTCGATATAATAATGGATGGATAACTATGTCTTAAAAAGAAAATTATAATATATAAAAAATATGAATGAAACTATAAAAGAATCAGAATTATGGCTCGACAGAGGCGATGAATTCGCTAAATCCGGAGAAAACGACAAAGCTCTCGAGTGCTACCGCAAGGGATTGGAAATCAACCCACGAGCAGCATTTGGATATTTCAAACGAGGACAGCTGTTTTTGAATTTAGGGCAATTTAATAATGCTCTGAATGATTTGAACAACTCGGTCTTGCTCAACCCCAACTTCTCGTTTGCATATTTTAGGCGAGGTTCTGTTTATTTTGAATTAAAGCAATACAAAGCCGCAATTGAAGATTTCTCAAAAGCGATAGAGTTAAACTCCGAATTCCCGTTTGCATACTTCAAGCGGGGTTTGTGCCTTTTGAAATTAAAAAGATTAGAGCCTGCTTTAGAAGATCTTACAAAAGCAGTCGATTTGAATCCTACATATCATGAAGCAGTGCTGAGCCGTGCTAATGTATATTATGAAATGAAGATGTACAAAGAAGCTATCGAAGATTATTCGAGAGTAATTTCCTTGAACCCGAAGGATGAAAGAGGCTATATATCGCGGGGTATTGCTTTGGGCGCAGTTGGCAACTACAAAGCCGCTCTCGAAGACTACAACTCCAGCATACAACTCAATCCGGATTCATATATGAGCTATAATTACAGGGCTATGATTTACAGTAAAATGAAGCTTTACGAAAAAGCTATCGATGACTACGACCGCCTTCTTTTGCTCAAACCGGACCTGATGGACTTATACAATAACCGCGGCATAATAAATTTCCTTTTGAAAAGATTCGACGAAGCCGTGAGGGATTACTCGTCTGCGCTTAAGAAGAATCCAAATTCGGCGACGCTCTACTACAACCGCGCCAATTCTTATTTTAATCTAAAAAAATATATCGAAGCAATTTTAGATTATGACAAAACAATTGAATTAGACCCCAAAATCTCTTCGGCTTATTTGGGTCGTGGCAATGCTAACGCCGCCTTAGGCAATTTCAAAGAGGCACTAAAAGACTACAGCAAAGCGATTACTATCAATCCAAAACAGTACCCATCATACATTGGGCGTGGCAATGCTTTTATGAAACTTCGCTACTACAAAAAAGCACAAGAAGATTTCACTTTAGCAATAGAAATAAAGCCCGACAATCCACTTGGTTACTTAAATCGCGGCACTGCTTTCAAAACAGAAAATAGAAACTACGAAGCTGCCCGCGATTTCCAAGCTTTTTTAAAACACGCACAAGGTACAGGGCATACCGTAAGTCAAGTGCGCCAATGGCTTTCTAAAAATAATTTTTCGACAACCGACGGAGAGTAATCAGCCTCTAACCGGTTTGTTCTAACTTTCAGCACAGCCTTTTGTTGTGTTTTTCTCAATCTCAATTGGGTAGTCGCCCGTAAAGCAAGCAGTACAGTAGCCTATGCCGTCTTCTTGGGGAACAGATTCCATCAACTTCTCCACTGATAAATAATGCATCGAATCCACGCCCAAAGCGTCGCCAATCTGCTCCTCATTATCGTAATGATTTGCTATTAGTTCCTCTTTACTCGGAAAATCCATGCCGTAGTAGCAGGGTGATGTTATCGGTGGGGAAGTTATGCGTAAACTTAAGTGCTTCGGATTCGCCTCGCGTATTAATTTTATTAGGGCTTTGCTCGTTGTGCCTCTTACAATAGAATCATCAACCACAACTACATTCCGTCCCTCGATTACGCCCTTTACAGTATTGAATTTAGTCTTTACCTTGAACTCGCGATTGTCTTGCCCGGGCGCAATAAACGTTCTGCCAACGTAGTGGCTACGTATCAGACCAATCTCAAAAGATGTTTTATTGCCCATTTCCTGATTGACTTTCGCAAAGCCAAGCGTTGCAGTATTGCCACTGTCAGGGACAGGGATTACATATATCTTTTCATTATCAACGGGCGAAACGGGAGATTCCTCGGCCAAATTCTTGCCCAATTTCCGACGCACTTTATCGACTGGATGACCAAATATCAAGCTGTCTGGGCGCGAAAAATATATATACTCAAATATGCAATGCTTAGAGACAGGCGTATTTTCAACTATTTTGTAGGATTTTATCTCGCCCGTCGCGAGAGTATCTTTATCAATAACAACTATCTCGTTATGTTGAACGCTCCGAATGTATTCGGCGTTTACTATATCGAAAGCACACGTCTCGGAAGCAACCATATAAGCGTAACTGTCGCCAACTTTTATCCTGCCGATGCTCAAAGGGCGTACGCCATGCGGATCGCGAGCAGCGATAAGAGCATCCTCGGTAAGTATAGCCAAAGAATAAGCCCCACGAGCTATTTTCAACGCTTCCTGAATTTGTTCTAACTGCGTAGGAGCCTTGCTGTGAGCGACGAGGTGCATAAACAACTCCGAATCAGTCGTCGTCTGGAATATTGTTCCCTCGTTTATCAGCTGCGTACGCAAAGTATTAGTATTAGTTAAGTTGCCGTTATGTGCCAAAGACATAATCCCGGAGTGGTAAATCATATTGAACGGCTGAATATTGGCACGGGACGAAGAGCCAGTCGTGGAGTAACGATTATGCCCGACGGCAGATTCTCCAATCAGCACTTCAGTCAAAAGTTTGGGGTCAGAAAAGACGTCCAAAACCAAACCCTCACGCCGATTGTAGGCGTAACGCATCTTTTGCTTGGCTTCGTCAAAATAAAAAGTCGAGATACCCGCCGCTTCTTGCCCACGGTGCTGCTGGGCATGCAATGCGTAGTACGTAATAACAGAAGCTTGGGGGTGTCCATAGACGCCAACGACTGCACAATTAGGACGAGCCTTATCATTATCATTTATCATTTTCGATTATTCGTTTATTTACAAAAACAAAATTACTAAATTTTTGATAAATGTTTCAGAAAAATGTTTTTTGCAAGAAACCAACCAAAAAAAATACTTATATTTGTAATATTACTTTATTTAAAAATATAAAAGATAGAGGACTAAAATGAAAACAACCAATTTCCACAAAATGCATCTTAAAGAAAATGCAAAAATGGTCAGCTTCGCAGGCTACGAAATGCCAATCCAGTACCCAAAAGGGATTATCCACGAGCACCACGTCGTTAGAAAAACCGTCGGAGTCTTCGACGTCTCACACATGGGCGAATTTGAAGTAACTGGACCAGATTCCTTAGCATTTATACAAAAAATAACAACAAACGACGCTTCAAAACTCACCAGCGGAAAGGTACAATACTCCGCTATGCCCTTCAAAGACGGCGGTATAGTCGATGATTTGCTCGTTTATTGCTTGGACGAAACAAATTGGATGCTTGTCGTCAATGGTGCAAACATAGACAAAGATTGGGCATGGTGCCAAGAAAACGCCAAAGGCTTCGACATCAAATTAATGGACGCCACAGACAATATTAATCTTTTGGCTGTGCAAGGACCATCTTCTCTTGATGTCGTCCAAAAGATGACCGACACGGATTTAAGCGATGTAGAGTTCTATACATTCAAAATTGGCAAAATATCAGGACAAGACGCCATAATTTCACGCACCGGTTACACTGGCGAACTTGGATTTGAGTTATATTTCTTGGGCGGACAGGCTGCAGCAGACATAGTCTGGGATGATTTATTTCGTTTCGGCGCCGAATTCGGCATAGAACCCGTCGGCTTAGGCTGCCGCGACACTCTCCGATTGGAAAAAGGCTACTGCCTCTACGGAAACGACATCGACCAAACGACAAACCCCATCGAAGCAGGCTTGGGCTGGATAACCAAACTCGATAAAGGTGAATTCAACGGCTCGCCAGCAATTGCGAAAATGAAAGAAGAAAAGCCGAAACGCAATTTAGTAGCCTTCAAATCATCAGCCGATAGATTTATACCGCGCCAACACTACAAAATATTCTCTGGCGAGAACGAAATAGGCGAAGTAACGAGCGGCAATTTATCGCCAACGCTCCAAGTACCAATCGGCATGGGCTACGTTTTGGCAGAATACAAAAAAGCAGGCACACAAATAGAAATCGAAGCTCGCGGCAAACGCTTCCCAGCAGAAGTCGTCAAACTTCCATTTGTAGGATAGTAGCAACTGCGGGCAATAGGAATTAGTCAAGACTTCGACAAGCTTGAGCCACCGAAGAAGGCAAATAACGCAGATTTTCTTAATGTAGGGACACGGCACGCCGTGTCCCTACGGGAAACACCGTAAGGAACAACCATGGTTGTTCCTTACGGGAGGAAAAATTGCGTTAAACCCCTTTCCTACC
>JBBRJR010000075.1:0-10645 GCA_038218865.1 Kapaibacterium sp. (SeqCode)
GAAACTATTGCTATGGCGAAGGTGGCGCAGGCACATTTTCTGACGGAAAATTAACTGCTCGAACCAAAAATATTGATTTAGAAAAGAAATTTGTAATTAAAACATATATCGGCGCGGGCGCACCAGAAGAAATCGCTTATTTGTCTAGCCCACATATTGGCACAAATAATTTGATTAAGATAGTAGCCCAATTGCGTGAGAAATTTATTGAAAGCGGTGGAAGCATTCATTTTGAAACAATTCTTGAGAATATAAATATAATTGAAGGAAAGGCTCATTCCATTGAAACTTCTATCGGCAATATCGATTGTGATTATTTATTTTTGGCGATCGGTCATTCCGCTTATGATACATATAGAATGCTTATAAGCGCTGGCTTAAAATTTAAGCCTAAACCGTTTGCAATAGGCTCGCGCGTAGAGCATCGACAAGAAATAATAAATACGGCACAATGGGGAAAGCCATCTATTAAGGGCTTAAAAGCTGCCGAATATAAATTAACTTATCGAGATGATTATTTTTTGCCAGTTTATTCTTTTTGTATGTGTCCGGGTGGAAAGATTGTTCCGGCTTCGCCAAAAGCGGATCTAAGCATAGTAAATGGAATGAGTTATTACAATCGCAATTCGAATTGGGCAAATTCAGCAATTGTGGCAGCTATCGATTTGCCAAAGCATTTAGCTCGAGAAATTGAATCTTTAGAAGCTCTCGATTGGCTGGAAAATTTGGAACATTCTTTCTATCAAGTTAATAATTCCTTCGATGTGCCGGCTGCAAAAATATCTGATTTGATAAAGGGAAAAACAACCTCTCGGTTTGCTGAATCAAGTTATCCATTTGGTTTAGTTAGCAATGATTTCAATGACTTATTTCCGCCGATGATTATTAATTCTATACGAAACTCTTTGATAGACTTTAATAAAAAAATCAAAGGATTTGAAGATGGAATTATTATGGGTTTGGAAAGCAAAACTTCTTCGCCCATTCAGGCGACGCGGGAAGAGCAGGGTAGAGCTGCCGGTTTCGAGAATATATACATCATAGGCGAAGGAAGCGGTCACTCCGGCGGAATTATAAGTTCAGCCGTTGATGGCTTGAAATCGGCTCTTTCACTGATTAATTAACAATATATTTAAAATGGAGAGGAAATATTCAGCTCCCAGCCAAATCGCTTTTTTCCCAATGGTGCCAAGCCCCATCTGAAATTTGATTCGAGAAACAGTATATTGGTGAAAAATAGGGGTATTTTCCCTAAACCAAAGCCTGCCTCGGCATAAATATTTTTTCCGGTTGGCAGAAAAATAGAATTAGAATAATTATTAAACTTAGCTACCGAGCCGCCAACGAGTAATTCAAGCCCTCGCCCTTTGAACATAGGCAAGCCCAAAGCTCTCCACCAAAGATCGCGCGAATTGAAATTAAAATGAGTAGCCACATATTGAGTGCCGCCATATTTTGCGGTCGGCGCTGAGGCAAAAGTATTGGGGGCAGCCAAAAATAGCATTGTAGAATTTAGCAGAAATTGATACTGGCTTGGCAAATTATCGGATGCAATGCCAGCATTTACCGTCCAATCTATCATCATAGGCAAGTATCCAGTATTAAATGTAGGTATTGAGAGCTTTGTTCTGCCTTCAACGCTGCGAAATGTTTTTTGATTTGTGAAATTTTCACCGTACATGGCAGTAAAATCGAGCAGATAATCGAATCTTCCGGTAAGGTTTAAATTATCGGCTGTACCGACACTTGTACCGACTGAGATTGTTTTGAAATTTCCTTCTTCGATAGCAGGATTTTTCCTCCAATCTTTGTTGGTATAGAATAAGGTATTTTTTGTTGTGATTTTCAGTGAAGATTGTCTGGATGATTCAAATTCAGACCACAAACTGAAACTCTTGTAATTTATTTCCCAGCCAGCTAGAAAGCCATCGCTTTTGAAATAATTATAGTAATCATCATGTTCCAAAAGTGAAAGAATAGAATTATAAAATCTCGAATAAGATTGATTATTTCCTGCTTCATTGATTATAGAAAATGAATTTACTCGCAAAGTCAAATCAACTTTATCTATTAAATCAAACGTATAGAAAGCTCCGAGCTCGCCAAAACTATTTTTTTGACCAAATGAATAATAATACTTTGAATCGATATGAAAATTATAAATAGTTAGCTCTGGCGCCCATCCTAAACTGACCGCTCCAACGCGATTAAAATCAAAATAAAAAGAAGCCCAATCAAATTTGAAATTTGAATCCTGCGTTTGCAGAGAATCTCTTTTTTTAATCCCTTCGCTTACGCTTTTGTACATTTTTATTTCTTTTTCGGAAATTTCGCGTAAAGCGTTTTGCTCCCAAAAAGTATTATCGACGGAATCTGCTAAATTAGAAACAGATATTCTGCTTAATCCAGCATTATATAAAGAATCGGCAAGTGGTTCGTTCACAGACATTTCGCTATAAATGCTAACTGCTCGTAAATCAGCTTTAATGTCCGCAAAGCCTTTTAAAACATCAATTTTTGCTTTGGCAGTAACATCTAAATAAGTAGGATACCATATTTCCGATTTAATTTCTTCAAATTTTTGTACATAGTTTAAATCATCAATAAATGAAACCGCAGATTGAGAACTTGGCGACAAATTAACTTCTATTAAATTATATGTTCCTTCAATAACTTTGATAGTTCCTACGAAAGCAGGGTAGGTGGTGGTTTTAGGCGTTACTGAAATCACATATACAAACCTATTGTCGATCATGGTTTTATCGATAATTTCAAATTTATAAAAATCCATAGCATCTTTTGCCAGGGGTGTAGCAAAGTTAGCATTGACTATGTTTATGCGTTCTTCGTAAAAACTCTGATAATTCCCTATAGTCAATAAATTATTTTCAGGTGCTATATTAGCGGTTTGGCGCCGTTGTATTATTTGCGAATGATTAATCTTTTTAGGAAAATCAATGCTGTTTCGTGCAAAGGATTCAAGAACAAAGAATTTATAGCTATCCGCGCTTTCAGAAGATTTGTCTCCTCCTGAAAAAGGAACGCCAATCGAAATTTCTCCAGGGTTATCAGAACTTCCCTGTATCAGGGAGCCACCGAGTTCCATAGTTAGTTTTGAATAAAGTAAACCTGAAAAAGTTTTTATTTTCTGCATGTTATCTTGTTTTTTTGCAATTGCACGAGAAACAACTTGATCTGCAGTGATATTGGCGGTTACGTCCACGCTTTTTAATAATATAGAAGAAGGACGCATTTTTATAGTTAATGAATCAGTCCTGTCAATTAAATTTATTTTTTGCGTTTCATAGCCTAAAGAAGAAATACGAAGAATTTGCTTGCCAAATGGTACAGACAACCGAAATTGCCCTAAGCGATTTGCATAAGTGCCTTTATTAGATTCAATCAAACGCACGGTAGCACCCGCGATAGCAGTGCCGCTTTCAGCATCGATTATTTTACCGATTAAAAGTTTTCTTGTTTCATTTTCTTTACCAAATGAATTAAAGGCAAACAAAACATTTATTGTTAAGCACAGAATAATTATTTTTTTCATTCAACAAAAGATTATTTTATTATATACCTAAATTATAATGCAAATTATGAATAAGAAAATCAATTTCAAAGAAAAGTTATCAACATTATTTAACTTTAAGCAATTTAAATTGAATAAGGGAGAGTATCATTAAAACAATGAATAACATAAATGCGATAGCTGATGCATAACCCATCATATCAGTTTTATCGAAAGCATTTGTAAAGACCAGATAAACCATAGTAGTTGTCGAGTTTAAAGGTCCTCCTTTTGTCATTACAAAAATTTCAATGAATACTTGAAATGATTTTATAGTATTTATCACTAAAACAAAAAGCAGGGTGGAGCGAAGCATTGGCAATGTGATTTTCCAAAATGTCTGCCACGCGCTTGCTCCGGCAAGTTTGGCAGCATCGTAAATATCTTGTGGTATTGCCTGCATTCCGGCTAAAAACAAAACCATGTAGTAGCCAGCAGAAATCCAAACATCCATTATCATTATCGAGAGCAAAGAAAATGAGGGATCCAGCAGCCACCCTTTTCGGGGAAAGGGCGCGCCCATCATTTGAAGTAGGGAATTTATATACCCGTCCTTGGCGTATAAATTCATAAATATCAGAGAAATAACTACTAATGAAGTTATCGAAGGTAAAAAAAACGAAGCCCTAAAAAAAGATTTATATTTTACAAATTTCGAATTTAAAATACTTGCTAAAAATAAAGCGATCGATGTTGTTACCGGTACTGTACCAAATGTAAACACAGCGGTATTGGTGAGTGCCTTCCAAAATATTTTATCATTTAGAGCTTTTGCATAGTTTTCTAAACCAATAAATGAATAGCTGCCCGAAAGTGAATTATATTTGCCTAAACTCAGCACAAATGCCCACACAAGCGGATAAAGCCAAAAAACCATAAAGGTCAATATCCATGGCAAAAGCAACGTAAGCGTTAATATTTTACTTTGCTTAATCACTTTGTGTTATCTCGAAAAGTCGGCGATAGGTTAATTCAAGTGGCAGTCCAACAATATTATAGTAACATCCTTCTATATGATCAACAAAGACAGCTCCAAAATCGTCTTGTATGCCGTAAGCTCCGGCTTTGTCCATCGGCGAGCCACTTTCGATATATGCCCAAATTTCATCGTCTCGAAGCTCTCTGAACCTGACATTTGTTACTTGAAAATCTGTAAGTTCTTTGTTTGTTTTAGTGTTGATTAGGGTTATTCCAGTGAAAACCTGATGTGTATTTCCGCTTAACTTTTTTAATATTTCATAAGCATTATTTTTATCTTTTGGCTTATTTAAATATTCTCCATTTAAATAAACCGTTGTATCGGCACCGAGAATAATTGCCGGAGTAATTTGTTTTTCGGCAATATCTCGAGCTTTTAAAAGGGAAAGCCGGCAAACATAATCTGCCGGCTGCAAATCTTCTGGAATATTTTCATCTACATCGGAAGGCATAACCTCAAAATCAAATCCCAAATTTTTAAGCAGTTTAATCCTTCTGGGAGATTTTGAAGCAAGTACCAAAGGTACATCGAAATTTATTAGTTTAGATGTTTTTACCATATTTTCATATTTTTTAATAAATAAAGTGTAAATATAATAATTTTTACTGTATTTTTTGCTATGAAAATATGGTAAATATTTAAATCAGATTAAAATCTATAAGTCATGCCCAAAGCTATGTTCAGCGGCTGGTGCTTGATAATGTATTTTGACATCAATGTAGGATTGGCTTCCGAGCCATAGGCTGTTCTTTGCTCGGAATAATCTATCCAACGCATAACGCCGTCTAATCTTACATTCTTGCCAAGCAATATGCTTCCACCCAAAGAAACAAGTGTTTTATTAGCATTCGCTATGTCTTGTTGATAAGGCGAAGTAGTTTTCGCATAACTTGCGCGAGCAATAATAGGAGCAATTGGCAATTCATATTCCAAGCCAAAACCCCAAGTAGTTTGCCCAACTAAATTTTTAATAGCTATCCGATTAATTAAATCAAGATTTTCTTGGACTAAGTCGGTTGCGTCAGTGAATTCAATTTGTGTTAAATCCGAATATTCTACACCAGTCGTAAAAGTAACGCCCACAGCATTAAAAGAGAAGCCAGCTGAGTAAACAAAAGGCGTTGTTATATTGTATGAGTTCGAACCATCTTGTGATGTGCTAAACCTATCGACTTTTTGTGTTTCAGGCGCAGGATCAAATTCTACATCAATTTTCCTGCTGAAACTTTCATTAATCTGATACCATGTTGGCATTTTTATAGATACCCCGAAACGCATAAAGCTCTCGATTCTTGCTTGCAAGCCAATAAGTCCTGTTATACCGGAAATATCCTGAGTGATTTTTTCACGAACATTTAGTTTATTAAAATCATCTACTTGCCAAGTATTATGTATATTAGTTGGATCGGACTCCTCGAAATCTCTTATGTATTCGTAAGTTCCCCATTTTCCGGAGAGTGAAAACCCAAGCGAAACATTTTCGCTGACATCGAAAGCAGCACCGCCGGTAAAGTTATGCAAGCCACCGCGCTCGTCGATTTCTGCTTTTTGAACTACATAATTTTTAATGTTAGTAGTATAATTACTGTCAGCCAAAAGGAGTTCTTGAGTCCAAGGCTGCCTGTTCTGAGATTGATCGTAAATATAAGAATTTAGCGGATTGAAAATATTATAGTCATAACTATTACGGAAATCCTGCTCTTTGAAATACCCAATAGCGACAGAAGCAAAGCCATTTTCCAGCTTTATTGGAACGGAAAATGCAATATGACTCAGAAATTCATTATTTATATTGAAATTAGTTTTTGTATCAAAAATACTCAAATCATTTGTTACGTGATTAAAGCCAACTCCTGCGGAGAATTCCTTTCGTGGAATTAGCGTGAGACCGGCTGGGTTTGTAACCAGCGAGCCGATGTCGTCTGTAATTCCCAAATAAGAAACATTTAATCCTGCTACGCGAGGCGTTACGAAGGAATTTGTTCCTGATAGCCTAAGGGCATCTTCTATAAACTGAGCTTTTGCCGAGGAAAAAGCTAAAACTATTACTAAAACAATCATCATTTTTTTCATTTCAATATTTCCTTTTATCGTGATCTTTTATTTGGACTCGACTCATTATTTTTATTACTTTTTGCAGGCTCTCTTGAAGGCGAGCTTTTGGGAGCTGAAGGCGTATCTCTTCTCGGGGCTTCGTAGCTTCTCGACGGAGTACTTTCTCTTTGTGGCGCCGGCTCGCTTCTGCGTGGCGCAGTATAAGTATTATTTGGTTTATCGTTGGTGTTGCTTGGGGAAGTATAATTATCCTCCCTTGGCGAACGACGATTTTGTGGCTCCTCATAAGTTCGAGTAGGAGTTTGTGTGTTAGTATTTTCTTGTCCAGAATTTGGTGATTCTGGGGTTACGCCTGAACGTCTCCAAATGTTATTACCTTCAGGAGCTTTTACTGGCTCCTGTCCTGAACGAGTATTTGTGCCGTTTGGAGTTTTGCTCCCCGCGTTTGGTCTTGTGTCGATAGTTCCTGCTGGAGTTGGAGTGGAAGCACCAGAGCGAATATTTCCCGAGCCAGCAGCTGGATCGTCGCTTATTGAGCCATAACCACCACGATTAGGACCAAAGTCGCGATAAGTGTCTTTTTTGCGCGGTTCATCATTATCATTAGAATGGGGGCGTGGATACCAACCCGAACCATAGTAGTGAGGATAATAATAATCTTGATATACAGGATAAGGGTAATAATACATGCTATTACCATAATAATCATAGTAATTTGGATAGTACGAATTATACCAAGGGTCGTAATTACCATATCCCATATAAAATGAATAACTTGGAGTATAATAATTGACAACCCTAAACCGAGATGGACGACTCCACCAAGGATAATATGCAGAATGTACAACCGGGTTTACGTAAATGTATTGAACTTCTGAATTGTACGCACCGATATTAGAATTAGACCCGTAACTGCTAGCATTGTCATAATACTGACGGCTGTCTTCGTCATTGTTATTATAATTACGCTGAGGATCTTCTGCAACCGTTATAGTTGTTTCTTTTTCTTTCGGATTATTGTTATAACCAAAGTAATCATTGCTTTGCTCGCTATTTTGCAAGCTCGAACAAGCTTGCAAGGATATAACCAACCCTACTAAAGCTAATGTTTTTGATAATTTCTTTTTCATTGTATTCACCTTAAAAATAATCTTACTATAATAAACGATTTCAAAAAGATTTTGTTTCAATTAGAAACATATTTTTCGCACATTATATACATAAAAAAAGCAGCCGGTATCTGATGCCGGCTGCTTTAAAATTATTACATCATAATAAAATTACTTTTTATGGAATAATTTCCCTGAAAATGTAGAAACTGCTTTGCCGGCTGCCGATACCAAGGATAAAGTACTTGCAATCGGAGGAGTAACCCGAGTTTTAATCAAATTAGTCAACGTTTCAACCGGCTCGAGCATTCTAAATAAAATGTCAGTTTTACGACTTATATTACTTACGGAATCCTCGAGACTATCTGTTAATTCATCTACACCTCTAAGTGAATTAGATAAATTCGCTTTCAAGTCAGTTACTTCGTCCATCAACATGGATATCTTTGATTTCATATAAGTAATTTCGTCAAGAGTAATCATCACTCTACCTTTAAGAGATTTAAATTCTTCTGTCAAAGTAGATAAGCTTGATTGTGCTTTATCAATAAAGCCTTTAACGGTACTTAAAGCTGAGATTGCAAAAAAAGCAAGTACTATGAACATAATAAGAGCAAATAATGCAACTATCATCAAAGCTGTTTCCATAATTTCACCATTAATAATTTAACAAAAGAATGTTAGAATTCGCTTTTAGAGCCTTTCATCTCTGTTTTGAAAGCGTCTGCACCTGCTTTTGCAGCATCTTTGACGGCGTCGTAATTATGTGTAACAGTATCTTTTGCATCGTTAGCTTTGTTTTTAGCACTGCTTAGTACGGATTCGGCACTTGTAAGAATGTCTTTCGCTTGATTGCGTGCTGAGTCAATAATATTCTGTGCCTTCATCTTGCCTTCGTTCACTGTTTTCATTACAGCATCTTCGACATGGGTCTCAACGTCTTTAAAATAATCCGTAGCTTTTCCGTAGATATCAGTTGAAGTGTCGGCAATGTCCCGACGAAGTTCAGCACCGCTTTTTGGTGCTAAAAGTAGAGCAGTTAAAGCACCTGCAACACCACCGATTAACGAACCGATGATAAATCCTTTTGTGTAATCATAATCCGAGTTCATAAAAAACCTCCATAAATAAAAAAAATAAAAATTAAAAAATTACCAGTTCTCATTCAGTACAATTGATTTATTTTGAATCAATAAAATCATTTCAGCTAATTCCCTTGCGGCTCCGTGCCCGCCATTTGTACGGCAGACATAATCGACATTTTCTCTAATTATTTGCATTGCGTCATTCGGACATGCTGAAAATCCTGCCAAATTTAACGCATGAAAATCATTTACATCATCACCAAAAAAAGCTATATTTTCTATTGTCATATTATATTTTGTAGCCAACTCTTTAAGTGCTGATGATTTGTCATGACATCCTAAAAACACATCATCGATTTTTAATTTATTTGCTCTTGCCGTTACAATTGGCGAGTCTTCGCTTGTAACGAAAGCGGTCTTTATCCCTGCTTTGTGCAGTAACGTAATACCCATCCCATCTTTCGTCGAAAACCTTTTTAACATTTCTCCAGTTGCTGAATAAAATAAACTTGCATCAGTCAAGGTCCCGTCAATATCCATAGCTAATAATTTTATTTTCTTTAATTTTTCGTTTAATGCAAATAATTTCATATTTTTGTAAAGTTAAATTATAATTTTCTAATAAATGTCATGTTAATTTAATTATAAGTAGTATTAGTTTAAAAATTATTGGATAAATATGAAAAAAAATTATTTAAATGTTTATTTTTCTTTAAATGAAGAATATTATTCATTCTTTTATGCACTTATCGAGCCATATCAATTACTGGGTATGGAGGAATTACTTGATGAAATAGTTGTAACTTTCGAGGAAAATTATTGGACCAAAATACTGCAAGATGAGATATTAAGCTCGTTTTCCATATATATACCTAATCTTTCAATAAAAAGAACTGAAAAGGTAAAAGAGAAAAATTGGAACGAGGAAATCGAAAAAAATACTCCTACTATTAATGTTAGTAAAAAAATTGGAATTGCTCCAGAGTGGAAAATAAATGAGCTGGATAATGAAATCAAAATAATAATAAATCCGAAAATGTCGTTTGGCACTGGGCAGCATTCAACTACTAAATTAGTTGCTCAACTAATGGAAAACGTTGTTCAAAAAGGAGAATTTTGGGTTGATGCAGGAACCGGCACAGGCGTTTTGGCAATTTTAGCAATGAAACTCGGAGCGTCAAAAGTGTTTGCTTTTGATAATGATGATTGGTCTGTTTTAAATGCTAAGGAAAATTTTATATTAAATGATTTAACTCATTCATATACGATTGAAAATATTGATATACTTAATACTAAACTCGAAGAAGCAAATGGTATTACTGCCAATATGTTTGTTAATATACTTGATAAAACATATAAAAACTTTCATAATTCATTAGTAAATAATAATGGTAGCTTGATTGTTTCAGGTGTATTAATATATGACAAAGATTATATTATTGAATTATATACAAAAAATGGATTTGACTTGATAAATATTTTACAAGAAGATGAGTGGGTTGCTATTCACTTTAAAGCAAAAAACCTATGAGAACTATAGCAGCTATTGATATTGGCACAAACACAATTCTAATGACAATTGCAAAAATAAATCCTAATTACAATATGGAGTTCGAAATCATAGAAGATGTACATTCGATTGCACGTTTAGGAGAGGGGCTCGGTAGAAGTGGATTTATATCTCTCGATTCAATTGAAAGAGCCGAAATTATTCTTAGAGATTATAAGCTACTATTGTACAAGCATCATGTAGAAAAAGTAGTTGCCGTTGCTACATCTGCTATGAGGGAGGCTCGCAATGGATTGGAGATTACTAAGGCATTCAGCAAAATAATAAATGGAGAAG
>JBBRJR010000076.1:0-10551 GCA_038218865.1 Kapaibacterium sp. (SeqCode)
CCTTGCTTCCACTTTGCCCCGCATTTCCAATAATAATCAGTGCCGGCAACGTTTTTTCTAAATTCACTGCTGTCCGCTGATTGCAACCCAAGCTTATCAGAAATAAAAAAAAGTTTGACAAAATAATCTGTCGGATAATTCGGCTCCACCAAAAAATGATTACGAGTGCCAAAGATATATCCGCTGTCAGTTTCTATCATTGCAAAATCCGAATATCGAGCTAAATTATTGTCGTATTCTTTGAATTCAATAAGATAGGACAAACGTTTTTCGAGTTGATTAGTATCCCAATAGTCCCACGCCCAATCAAACGAGTCCAGCGAAACAACGCGTATTTCTATTGATTTATCAGCGCCATGCAAAGTCCAGTATTTGCCAACTTTTACATCAAACAAGTGTTTGCTTTTCGGCGTTACGGGCGGCTTTGCAGGATTATTATCTTTTTGGCAGCCTAATAGAAAGAATATAAATATAAGTGAAAAAATACATTTCATTAAGTATATAATCCTAAAATATAAAAATATTGTTTTTTTGATATTATAGTCAAATGCAAAATAATTGTTAAATTTATAAAAAACAACATATTTTTTGTTTATATTTCAAATTTCTAATTACTTCCATATTATTTCCTTTTTTCGGAAGATTTGAACTCTTCCTGCTAAATTATTTTCGTTAGTAATTTCATAAATAAATTGTTAATTCGTCTAACAAATTTAATTTTGTAATAATATTAATAATGTCTCTTAATAAAATAATTTATAAATTATATACATATAAAAATGATAAAATCAAAAACAAATGATTCGCCAGTCGTTGTAGGAATATTAGGCGGCGGGCAGCTTGCTAAAATGCTTGCTCTGGAAGCCTATCGCTTAGGGCTCAATGTCGCGGTTATCGAAAAAGGCGAAAGCCCTGCCGGCGAATTAACCAAATTTGACTTTCCAAAAGGCTGGATGGATAATGACGAACTCGATAAATTTATCGAAGTTTCAGACATAATCACTCTCGAAAACGAATTTATCGATACCGCTATTTTGGACTACATAAGCCAAAAAAAGCCGGTTTTTCCGTCGAGCGCAACTATGAAAAAAGTGCAAGATAAATTCAAGCAAAAGCAGATATTTTCCCAATACGGAATAGACGTGCCTGCTTTTTCAGAAATATATTCTCACAAGGATGCAGCCGCTTTTGGCGAAAAACACGGCTACCCTTTTTTGCTGAAAACCCGCACGCTTGGCTACGACGGATATGGAAACTTTACTGTTCGCTCGGAAGGCGATATTGACGCCGCATTTAAAAATTTCACAATTAATGGCAATCTCCGCCCGCTACTTGCCGAGCAGTTTATTTCGTTTACCAAAGAGTTAGCCGTTATGGTTTGCCGCAACCAAACCGGCGAAACAGAGGTCTATCCTTGCGTAGAGACTATTCAGAAAAACCATATATGCCATACAGTTATCGCTCCTGCCGTAATTGATGAATCAATTACACGAAAAGCAAAAAAAATAGCTCTCCGCTGCGTTGAGGCAATTGATGGCGTTGGCGTTTTTGGTATCGAGCTTTTTTTGAAAGCAAGCGGCGAAGTCTTGGTCAATGAAATTGCGCCTCGCCCGCATAATTCAGGGCACTACACGATAGAGGCATGCCACACTTCGCAATACGAAAATGCTTTGCGAGCTGTGCTGGATTTGCCACTTGGCTCTGCCGAAATGAAAGTGCCGGCAGCCGTTATGGTGAATTTGCTTGGAGTCCGCGACGGCTCCGGATTGCCGACTGAAATAAGTGAAATGCTAAAAAATAATACTGCGAAGTTGCATTTATATGGCAAAAAGTTATCACGAAATGGTAGAAAAATGGGGCATATTACGGCTGTGGGCAAAACCCAAGCAGAAGCTCTCGAAATTGCCACAAAAGCTGCAAATGATTTGACGTGGTAGATATTTAATCAATAATTATTATTTGTTTAAATTTTGTAATATTTATATGTTTATAATAAATTAATTAAAAAAAATACACTAAAACCTGTGTTTTAACGTTAATAATTATATTGATAAAATATTGATATAATTCGATTATGTTATTTGAGGCAGATATGAAAACGATTGGTATGCTTTTCGGAATCGACACAAATTATCCGCTTGATGTTATGAATTACGTAAACACTATCGCCGATACTGTGTGTAAAGCTGAAGAAATTAAAATTGGCATAATGCGGGCAGACGATACGATTGACCATTTCGAGAAACATTGTTTGATTTTTGACCGTATATCAGAGTATGTACCGTTTTATAAGTCTTACATTAGATTGGCAAAAAATAACGGGTTGGCAGTCATAGCAAATTGCTTTAACCAATGTTCTGATGATGATTTCAGCCACTTAGCAATAGCTCAAAATTTGGGTATTCTTACGCCAAAGACATGTCTTTTGCCATCGAAATGGCTGCCCAGAAACACTTCGTCAGAATCAATGCGTAATTTAATTTACCCACTGGATTGGGATGAAGTATTCGATTACGTGGGCTTCCCGTCTTTTTTGAAGTCCAATTCTTATACCACTTTTGCTCAAGAATACAAGGTGTATAATAGATCTGAATTTTTCTCCGCCTACGAGCTGACTGGCTCGAACTCAATGATCTTACAAGAAATCATTGATTTTGAACAGTATTACCGTTGTTTTGTAATAGGCAAAAAATATATTAAAATTGCTTCATACAATCCCTACAATCCAATGCATTTGCGTTATTCGAAAGATGAGGCTGTGTTGAAACCTAAAATAAAGAAAGAAATTGAAGATATATGCAAAAAAATCAGCACTCACTTTGATTATGATTTCAATGCAATTGAATTTGCTGTAAAAGATGGTAAAATCTACGCAGTCGAGTTTAAAAGTGCTATGCCTACTACCGAACGTCATATTTTGCATGATAATAATTATGACTGGCTTGTGGAAAACATGGGCGAATTTCTGGTTGAATCCTGCTCGGTCGAGATTTAGCAGACTGTTGAATAAGTCCAATATACTGGCCATTCCCACGAAGGCAGGAACCCATATATTTGAAAGTAACTGAATCGTAATGGATGGCTGCCTCATAAGTCATATTTTTCGTAGAAATATGCTTAATAAGAATATATTTCTTATCGCGTAGCGATTTAATTATGGTAACACTTAACATTTAAAAAGACATTTATCGCATAGCGATTATATATAACTCCTACGGAGTAAGCAGCTTACTTTGTATTTGTCTATTACCATAATATAATCGCTACGCGATATAAACATTTTCAACTTGCACCGATAAACGATATACTTGTAATTTCAATTATCCAACATCCTCAAAACAGCAATTAATATTAAATCAAAAGATTCTTAGAATTTTATTTTTATTTGATTTTTAATCACTAATACTTTTGCGAATGTTTCCAGCGGCGGTGTTGCCAAGCCCAGAATTCAGGCGCCGCTTTTATTTGATCTTCAAGTATTTTGACGTGTCTTTGCGTTAGCAAAGTTACATTTTCTTTGGTGTATTCTAAATCAGAAAAATCCAGTTCTTTGAGTTCTGCTTCGTACGAATAATCTTCTTTTCTACGTGGGAAGGCATAAACAATGGGCGTGCGGAATTTAAGCGCAAGCTCAGCAGGAGCGTCAAAAGTCAAAGCTGGCTTACCGAAAAAATCGACAAATGAGTCTTTGCCGAGCTTAGCGGATTGATCCGCCAAAAGTGCTATGGCTTCATTTGATTTTATAGCAGAAATAAGGCTGCGGGCAGCTTTTGTCATCGAAACAACATTGTTGCCAAATTGTGTGCGGGCTTTGTTTAAATCTTCATCTAATAATTTATTTTTCTGGTGCTGCACAACTATGGTTATCGGCACGCCACAATACAAACCCGCTGCCATAGCCACGTATTCCCAATTGCCGTAGTGTCCGGAAAGTAGTATAGCGCCTCTTCCCTTTTCAAGTACTTTATTAATTAACTCATGATTTTTCAAAACAATTGACTCTTCAACTTGCTTTTTATTCATATATTTCAAAGCAGCTACTTCCAAAAAAACAATACCAAGATTATGAAATGACTTGGTCATTATTTGTTTCAGTTCAGTCATTGGTTTGTCTGGGAAAGCAATATTGAGGTTAGTCATCGCTATCTTTTGCCGCCGCGGGCTAAATAATTTCATAACAATACCGAGAAATTTCCCGATTTTCCCACGGTTTTGTCGAGTCTGAAATGAACTTGCTATGCCCAAAAAAGTCATGACATAAAAAAGCAACTTTTGTGAAATATTTTGAAATTTCATCGATATCTTCTGCTGTCGTAAGAATCATTGTTGTTTTCGCGATTTTCCTTAGTAATTGGCACGTATTGCTCATACCAATCGGTGTTGTAGAATTCGCCGCTTTTTGTGGAATGCACCAGCTGGTAATTGCCAAAGCCGCCTACGTCCACAAAATAAAAATAGACGCCACCTTCAATAGCGCTATAGAACCACGTTTCGTAAGGTCGTTCGTTGCCGTTTTGAGGAGCAAAATCTCGCCGTGCGGGTTCGCCGTATTGCAAGAGGACTCGCCCCCTATCAGTATTCCACCCGTTATCGCTTCGTCCGTAGGAAAAATAAGTATTAGCAAATTTTATTTTATCCCTGTGTTCATCAAGTGCCATATTGACCGGGGAAATCGTGTCGCGATTGCGATGTCTCCAAAAAATGTATAGGAATTTGCCTTTAGCTTCATCGGTGGAAAGCAAATCATATTGATCTTTTTGTGCTTTGGTAGCGAGCATTTCGACTTGTTTGAACTCTATATCCAGTCTTTCGCTGCTCAAAGTAGCAAATTCACTGGATTCAAAACCTTGGTCTATTGTGTTTTTTATATCCAAAGCAGGAGGAATTGAGTAATTAAACAAATAGAATTTTGCTTTCTGGTAAATGGAATCTGCGCAGCCCTTGGCTTTTATAGACAATACAACGTTATACACGCCCGTGGGCATCGAATTAAGTGGTATTTCTATTTGCTCAACTAAGCCGTCATGTAGCGCAGGCTTGCTTTTCGGAAAGTAATATATTTCGCGGTTAGCGCCGTCGAATATACGATAGTGCAACTCCAAACCGTTGGGCGAAACCGCTTTAGCGTTATATATTTCAGTATATAGTTTCAATGTGGGGTCATTTCCAAAGTATTCAGCTGCTGGATTTGGATATACATAAAGTGAATTTTTCCAAAACATCTTATTCGCCAAATTTCCAGCTTCGTCCTCACGCAATATCAAAGTAGAAAGCATCATATCGCTCATTTCTAAGCGGTCGTTATGATATTTATTAATGATTATGGGGAATTTGACTGTGTCGGCTATGTTTTCGTCATTCGGGTCGTCAATAGTAAGCTCCACGCGGTACTGACCTGACTTCAGCTCAAACGCCCGCAAGCCGAACAACTTCATTTTGAAGCTGTCCGGCGCTTGCAAAACGCGATGATTAATAGTCCAAGTGTCTTCGACTTCCGTTTTCAAGGGTGATATAAATTTGATTGAAAAAGTAAGGTTACCTTCAAATAAAGAATCTTTATTAATAAATTTGATGGCATTCTCTGGGAATGAATAATAAAGCTCCCAACGAGAACTATTTTCGTCCAGCCGGAAAGCGCAAGCGTTTAAATCTATCGGCAGCGGATCCGCTTTCGACCTCGACGCCGAGAAAAAAAACAATGCTATTAATGCTATATATATTATTCTTTTCATATTTTTCTAACTAAATTTATTTCAATAGTGAAAATTAGTTTTTTCGATTATTCAAAATATCCAAAACTTCTTCGCATTTTTCTTTAGCCCGTTTGACCAAGCTCTCCGATTGGCTGATCATAAGACTTTTAAAGTCCTCATCAGTGATACCCGGCAAATTGATAAGCACGTTTTTATAAGCTCCCCAGATGCCAGTTTCAAGCGCCCGAGCGCCAACTTCGACGTCGGATTTCGATGCCAAATTGCCGTATTTCGCTACTTCTACCATAGCATCCCAAGCGGCGTCGCCCAAACGCATTGTTTTAAGCGGCACTTCAATTGCTTTTTTAAGTCCGTCCTGCATTTTTTGGTTTCTGAGGGATTTTTGCTCATCGGTAGCCTTAGGCAATCGCATTGCATCTACGTAATCATTGAATGCATTAGTATCGTTATCAACCATAGGGATAAGTGCTTCCACGGCATTGTGCAGCGGAGGAATAATTTGTCGCATTTCTTTGTCCACACTCTCGAATTTGCGGACGCCGTACGTGAGCTTAGCGACCATAGAGCCAAGACCCGCGCCAATAGCTGCTATTGCAGCCGATGCACTGCCCCCGCCCGGAGCTGATGAACGATTTGCAACTTCCTCGATAAACCCGCGAAGAGTCAAACTTGCCAGCGGCTCATTCTTTCCTTCATCAATCATATACTCAATAATTCTTTTCTTCGGGTCGAATTGAGAAACGGAATTCAAGCCCAATCGGTCAATTACGAGCTTTATTTTTTGCTCTTCGTCGTAAATAAATAAATTTTCTTTTGCGATATAATAATCGGCTGCTAACAAAATGGACTCCAAAGGCACCAGCCCGACTATCTCCGAGCCTGCCACACCGACGTTAATTTTTGCGGCTTCGATTTTTGCTTCCTCGTAAGCGATGTGTGGCGGCGTTACATTGTAATTGTTCAAATTCATCGATATTTGCGCCATATTATATTCATCAACCCACCAGCCTAAGCCTTTAGTTTCTTTTAAGCGGCCTGGCTCGCCTTCACCGCGTCCAGCTTCTCGCAAATCCAGAGCAATGCGATGTGCTTGATTGCTCGTTCCTAAAATATTAATATTATAAGCAACTAAAAAAAGCCTTGCTCCGGCAGCTGTGGCGCCCCATTCGGAGATAAATTCGGCAGGCCCGAAGTCTGGCTTCCATTCAGGTTTCAATATTTTTTCTTTGAAGCCTTCGTACTCGCCTTGCCTGACGTCAGGCAAACGTTTGCGAAACGCTTTTTCGGAGGCATGCTCATAAAGGTAAATTGGTATGCCGATTTCTTCGGCTGCACGGCGCCCGAATTCCTTTGCCAATTCGACGCATTCTTCCATCGTTACGTTAGCGACTGGCACAAAAGGGCAAACGTCCATAGCGCCCATACGCGGGTGTTCGCCAGTGTGTTTGCGCATATCTATCAGCCTGCGGGCTGCTTTAGCGGCATTGATTGCGCCATCGACTATAACTTCCGGGGAGCCGACAAATGTATAAACCGAGCGGTTTGTGGATTTGCCCGGATCGACGTCCAGTAGTGTGCAACCGGGCGTTAGGCGGATTGCTTCTGCGATTTCATGAATAATATTTTCGTCGCGTCCTTCTGAAAAATTCGGTACGCATTCGACTATTTTTCTCATAATAACTAACCTTTTTATTCTTTTTCTGCTTAAAAATTATAAACAATTATAATATATATATACAAATATAATGATTTTTTTGCATCACATTTTGAATTTTCTTCTTATTTCAATTTCAGATTCCCGCTTTTTGGTGGTTTCGCGTTTGTCGTATTTCTTTTTGGCACGACATAATCCTAATTCTATTTTGACCAAATGCCCTGAAAAATAGACTGAGAGCGGGATAAGCGTTATGCCTTTTTCGGACACAGCTGTTTTTAGCTTTATAGCTTCTTTTTTATTCAGCAGTAACTTCCTCATTCGCTTAGGCTCGTGATTTTCTCTGTTGCCGTGTTCGTAAGGGCTTATGTGCAAATTAAATAAATAAAGCTCTTCGTCCAGTTTTGATTTAAAACCTGCATAAGCGTCTTGCAAGCTGCATTTTCCGGTACGCAAAGCTTTGACTTCCGTGCCTTGCAAAATTACACCACACTCAAGCGTTTGAATAATCTCAAACTCGAATCTGGCTTTTCTGTTGGTAGCTATAGTCTTTTGTATTCTATTGAATGCTTCAGTTGATTTCATGATATATTAAATATACATTAATCGAATTGGGAGCGAAATTATTTTGATTAAACTGACATAACAGAGCAATATAATTCACTTAAATTATTGACAAATAAATAGATTATTTAAATTTGTAGAACTATAATCTTATTCCACTAATTCCATTTCCATTTCTTCATCAGGATAGGGCTTCAAAAGCGATAACATCTCCGGGGAATCGACTTCTCCCGAGTAAAGCCATTCTTCGCGGGCTTGTTGGGGTAAAATAACTGGCATACGGTTGTGTATCTGGCTTAGCGTTTCGTTGGGCTCTGTCGTTAGTATAGTTGCCGATAGTATGTTGCCTTCCTCACTTTTCCAAATCTCCCAAAGCCCAGCGAACGTAAAAGGCTCGCCCGATTTGAGCTTGATTATATACTTTTCCTTCTTTTTTTTACCTTCAATCTTTTTCCACTCATAAAAAGCATCGGCTATGACGAGACAGCGCCGCCGCTTAAACGCCGTGCGAAATGATGGCTTTTCGGCGACTGTTTCGCTTCGAGCATTGAATAATGTTTTGCCAAAGGACTTATCTTTTGCCCATGACGGAATAAGTCCCCAGAAAGCGTAATCCAATTCGCGCTCCGGAAAATTCCTTACAATGGGTATAGAACTCGTCGGTGCAAAATTAGTATTTTCAATTATATCTCGGTCAATTACCAAATTATGAATTAATTTTTCAACTGATTCTGTCTTTGCCGATAATGCAAATCTACCACACATTTCAGCTCTCTTATTTATTTTTAAATATTTTTTTTAAACGTAAATATATTTAGTTATATTGTACATTCATTATTAATCAAATGGAGTTTTTTATGACAGCAACTGATATTCTTTTTGAAACAAACAATGAAGAAGTAACGATTTTCACTAAAATTGAGCAATTGTATACATTTATCGATGCTATCACGGACTTGTATTTAATTTTAAATTCCAGACGTGAAGTTATCTATGCCAATAAAGCACTTTATGATTTTATCGGCAAGGAACCATCGGCTGAATTAAGCGGCAAAAAGCCCGGGGATTTTTTCCATTGCTTGCACGCGGTGGAATCCTCCGATGGCTGTGGCACTACCGAAACATGCCCTACCTGCGGCGCTTTCCAAGCTATCGCCCTAAGCTTAGCCGGTAACCATGCAAATCGGGAATGCTGGATTGCAAAACACGGATCGGGCGACGCTCTTGATTTTCGCGTTTGGACTACGCCGTACAAAATAGGCGAGGAAGTCTATTCGATTTTGGCTTTGACAGATATTAGTAATGAAAAGCGACGCCAAGCCTTAGAACGTATTTTTTATCACGATATATTAAATACAGCCGTCGGTCTCCATGGTTTAGCAGGTCTTTTGGTGGACTCGCCTGATGATGTCGATGAGTATAAAGAAATTATTTATGGGCTTAGCGAAAAGCTTATCGATGAAATTAATTCTCAACGAATGCTTTCAGCCGCCGAAGACAATGAATTGCAACCGGATTTCCACGACTATATGTCGCTTGAATTTTTAAGTGAAATTATAAGCTCTTACAAAAAATATTATCTTGTTAGCAACAAAACAATACAAGTCGATTCGGCTGCCTCCAATATTAAAATTAAAACCGACAAAACTTTGTTGCGACGAGTTTTGCTTAATATGATAAAAAATGCAGTCTAGGCAGCACCGTTTAAATCTACTGAAACAATATGCTGAACAGTGAACGAAGATTACTATGAATTTTGGGTGCATAATTCTAATTTCATCTCGCGAGAAGTCCAATTGCAGATTTTCAAGCGCTCCTTTACGACGAAAGGCTTCGGTCGCGGATTGGGCACGTATTCGATGAAACTTCTGAGCGAAAGATACTTGGGCGGCAGCGTTTCTTTTACTTCGTCGCCCGAATTTGGAACAATTTTCGTAGCAAAATTCCCCCGTTCCGACAAGTAATTTCACTTGAATTTCTCTTATATAACGGGGTGTAATAGATGCAGATCAATAAAAAAGAAAAATTAAACGCGAGAAACGACTTTCTTCAAGTTGATGCACAACTGCCTCAAGAGCATTTTGATAAATACGAGATAATCAAAAATGATATAAAATCTGCTCTCACGGGCTATTCTTCAGTCGCTGTCGAAAAGTATTTCTATGAATTTTGCTTTTGCATTATGACGCCTCAATCCTCTGCAAAAAATGCTTTTTTGGTACAGAATAAGCTTGAATCGCTTGATTTTTTTAATATTGATTTTAATCCAGTCGATGTTTTAAGAGACAACCAGCACTATATCCGCTTCCACAATCAAAAAGCAAAACGCCTTCTGGCTGCCAAGGAGTTTTATCCTCAGCTTTTGGAAATACTAAAAATAAATTCCCCTGCATTCGAAAAAAGAGAAGCTATCGCAAATAGTTTCAGCGGATTAGGGCTAAAAGAAAGCTCTCACTTTTTGCGAAACATAGGCTATCGCGATTTGGCAATTATTGATCGCCATCTATTGAAACATCTGAAATACTGCGGCGTTATCGATGAGATTCCTACCTCGATACCCAAAATAATGTATTTGAAAATCGAAAAAGATTTTTTATCTTTCGCCAATAAAATAGGCAT
>JBBRJR010000077.1:0-10546 GCA_038218865.1 Kapaibacterium sp. (SeqCode)
GTCCTACTAACTACTTTAAATATTGGTGGGTCGGACATTTTTGTCTGACCATATTCCCCGAAAACATGACTTATGAGACAGCCCCTATATTGATGAATTGCCTATCTACCTTTCCTATTACCTAATCTCTGACACCTGACACCTGCCGCCTGCCACCTCAAAAACCCGCCCCGAAAAAAAACATTATTAAAAAATAAGAAAATTAGCTAAATTTGTTATTATTTATGTTACATAATTACTATAATAGAAATCTTATGCTTGATCTAAAATTTGTTCGTGAAAATATTGAGCTTGTCGGGCAAAACATTGCCAACAAGAACGAATCAGTCGATATTGCTCCCATTGTCTCGCTGGGCGAAAAGCGCTTAGCTATAATCCAAGAAGTCGAAAGCCTCAAAAATCTCCGTAATGTCGTTTCCAAAGACATAGCCGAGCTGAAAAAACAAAAAGCCGATGCCGACGATAAAATCAAGGAAATGAAGGGCGTTTCCGATAAAATCAAAGCATTGGACGACGAACTCCGGCTTGTCGAGCAAAGCATAGACGAAGTGATGATGCGTCTTCCGAATATGCTGCACGAATCTGTGCCGATTGGAAAAACAATTGATGACAATAAAATTGTTCGCTCGTGGGGCGAGATTCGTCCGCAAAAGATTAAAAAAGATCATATCGAAATAGCTCGCGAACTTAATATTATTGATTTCGACCGAGGAGCCAAAGTTTCCGGCGCCGGATTTTCGTTTTATGTGGGAAAGGGCGCTAAATTAGAGCGAGCACTAATTAATTTTATGCTCGATTACCATTTGGATAATCATGGCTATACGGAACTTTTGCCGCCGTTTTTGGTAAATGCAAATTCAATGCGCGGCACGGGGCAGCTTCCGAAAATGGCTGAAGACATGTATCACGCCCAAGTAGATGACATGTACCTTATCCCGACAGCCGAAGTGCCTCTAACGAATTTCCACAATGGCGAAATCTTAAAAGGCGAGGATTTGCCACTAAAATATACTGGCTACTCCCCGTGCTTCCGTCGCGAGGCAGGCGGCTATGGCAAAGAAGTTCACGGATTTTTGCGTGTTCACCAATTCAACAAGGTCGAGCTGGTTAATTTCAGCAAGCCCGAGGATTCCTCCGACCGCTTGGAGTCGCTCGTTACCGAAGCCGAAGACTTACTAAAAGCCCTCGAATTGCCTTATAGATTACTTCTTTTGTGCAGTGGCGATACGAGCTTTGCAAGTGCCAAAACTTATGATTTGGAGGCTTGGGCGATGGGCGAAGAGAAATGGCTCGAAGTTTCGAGCTGCTCCAATTTTGGCGATTTTCAAGCTCGGCGAGCTCAAATCCGCTTTAAACGCACGCCAGACGCTAAGCCCGAATTTGTGCATACATTAAACGGTAGCGCACTTGCTACTTCGCGGATAATGGTTGCTATCTTGGAAAATAATTTGCGAGAAGATGGACACGTCGATGTTCCAAAAGTTCTTCAAGCATTTTGCGGATTTGATGTCATTTAATTTTTTATTTAATAATATAAATATTATGCGATTAATAAAATGAAATATAATGATTTATATAGCGATTCCGAAATTTTATCTATAGCTCAAAAAACGTTTGACGATGAGATAGAGGAATTGCTTGCTATTCGTTCGCGGCTCTCGAGCGAATTTTTAAAAGCGATAAAATTAATTACCGCAGCAAATAAAATCATAGTAACTGGCGTAGGCAAAAGCGGAATCATCGCAAAAAAAATAGCCGCTACTTTTTCGAGCATCGGCGTTTCGTCCTTTTTTCTACATCCAGTGGAAGCTTTGCACGGGGACATCGGCACGGTGCAAGCCGGCGACGTAGCTATATTGCTCTCGAAAAGTGGCAATACCGAGGAATTATTGCGGCTCATTCCGTATTTGAAAATACGTCAAGCGAGCATTATTTCTATCGTTGGCTCGGCTGATTCGTACCTAAGTCGCCACTCGGACGCCACGCTCGACGCCATCGTCAGCCGCGAGGCTTGTCCGTTTAACTTGGCTCCGACTTCAAGCACTACGGCGGCTCTCGTTATGGGCGACGCCTTAGCCGTTGCTGCTATGAAGCTAAATAATTTGTCGCTCGATGATTTTTCAAAATTGCATCCGTTGGGGCAAATCGGACGGAACATAACGCTCAAAGTAAAAGACGCAATGCACTCGGGGGGCGAGCTTCCGACAATCTTTCGCGAAGCGCCGTTCAAGGAAGCGCTGATAGAAATGTCCCGCAAGCCATTGGGCTGCGTTTGCATCGTAAGCGAAAATGGGACGCTCGAAGGAATTATCACCGACGGCGACGTACGCCGGCTTTTGCAAATTCATGATAATTTAAAAGATATTTTAGTCGAAGATATAATGACAGCTAATCCTATAAGTATCGATGAGAATTCGCTTTTGCTTTCGGCACTTGCGACTATGGAAAATAGGCATAGTCAGATAAACGTACTGCCAGTCGTGTCGGAAAACAATATGCTTTTAGGCATTATACGCTTGCATGATATTATCAAAAGTGGAACTTAGAAGCAATAAATTTAAAAAGCGTGCTATTATTTTTGTTTTCTAACTCAAATATTATTAAATTTGTTTCTTTTTTAAATTGAATAATGACGGAAACGAATTGAATATAAACGAAACGATATTAGAAGAAAATCCGACGTTGCGAGGGCTTAATCCCGAGCAAAAAGCGGCAGTTGAAACCATTAACGGGCCGTTGCTTATAATCGCCGGAGCCGGCAGTGGCAAAACAAAGGTTATCACCAACAGGGTGGCTAACCTTATTCGGCATGGCATAGCCCCTTGGAATATATTAGCTCTTACGTTTACTAACAAGGCTGCGGGCGAGCTGAAGAAGCGTATTGCAAATATCGTAGAGCCAGAAGTAGCCGAAAAAGTTTGGGCAGGCACTTTTCACTCCATTTTCGCCAAACTTCTGCGATATGATTGCGATAAAATCGGCTATGATAGCTCTTTCTCGATTTACGACGCCGATGACTCTTTGAGCCTCATCAAAAAAGTTCTCACAAGCATGAATATTAGCGATTCAAATTACAGCCCACAGGCTATCCGCTCGAAAATTTCTTCTTTTAAAAGCCAAAATAGAACGTGGCAATCTATTTACGACAAGCCGCGCAATCAATTTGAAAAAACATTAGCTGAGGTTTATAAAAATTATACCGAACGACTAAGAGAAAACAACGCAATGGATTTCGATGATTTATTGCTAAATTTTATTCGTTTGCTTGAAAATTCGCCCGAAACGCTAAGGAAATATCAAGAACGTTTCAAATATATATTAGTCGATGAATACCAAGATACCAACCATACCCAATACGTCGCCGTTAAAATGCTTGCTAATAATTATAAAAATATATGCGTCGTCGGCGATGACGCACAAAGCATCTATGGCTGGCGTGGAGCCGATATTCAGAATATTTTAGATTTCAAATCCGATTATCCAAATGCGAAAATATTTAAATTGGAGCAAAATTATCGTTCTACTAAAAACATACTCGCCGCTGCCGATTCGGTCATAAAAAACAACAGCAACCAGCTTAAAAAGACGCTTCGCACGGAAAATCCAACGGGCGAGCTAATAGAGAATGTTTCCTGCGAAACGGACATAGAAGAAGCGGATTTCGTCGTTAGTAGAATCAAAGAACACTTGCGGCTTGGGCGACGCACGCTTAAAGATTTTGCCGTGCTTTACCGCACCAATGCTCAATCCTTGGAGTTTGAAAAAGCCTGCCGCCGACATAAGTTGCCATATATAATCATCGGTGGAATGTCCTTTTATAAACGTAAGGAAATAAAGGACACACTTTGCTATTTGAAATTACTAGTCAATTCTCGCGACGGCGAATCATTTTTACGTGTGGTCAATGAGCCTGCACGCGGCATTGGCGCTACTTCGCTAACTCATATTATAAATTACGCCCGCATAAGCTCACTTAGTTTGCTAACTGCTTTCAGCCAAGCCGATAGTATCATCGCTTTGCAAAACCGCGCTGTCCTTGCTGCCAAAAAATATGCCGATTTCGTAAACGCTTACAAGCAAAGACTTTTGGATGAAGATTACGCCGATGTAGCGAGCGAATATATTTTTGCTACGGGAATGATAGATTTTTACCGCGAAATGGGAACTGATGAAGCATTGGACAAAATCAGAAATATCGAGCAAGTAGTAAATGATGTTATTTTATTCCGCGAGGAAAATCCCGAAAGCTCACTCGAAGATTATTTGCAACAAATCGCTCTTATTTCCGATATAGATGATAAAGAGTTCGGCTCGGAGCGTTTGCCACTTATGACGCTGCATTCGGCAAAAGGCTTGGAATTCAAAGAAGTATTCATCGCCGGCTTGGAGCGCGGACTTTTCCCGCTTAGCCGCAGCGAGCAAGACCCCAAGGAAGAGGAGGAAGAACGCCGCCTGTTCTATGTTGGGATTACTCGCGCCGAAGAAAAATTATACGTTACCTACGCCACACGCCGCATGAAATTCGGGCAGATTAATTATCAAGTGCCCTCGCCATTTTTGCGGGAAATCGACGCTGATTTATTTAATCACATAAATGCTTCGGGCGAGCCAGCCTTTGCTAAAACAACTTTCAAAGAGCCGACTGCCAAGCCGCAGAGTTATTTTTCGGATATTCCGAAAGAAGAATTTTATTCGCAAATTGAGCCGCAAAGCGGATTTGAGTTTAACATAGGCGATTTAGTTCGCCACAAGCAATTCGGAGTCGGCAAAGTAACGGGTCTCGCCGGTGCGGGCATGAATCGCAAAGCAACAGTGAATTTTAGTAATATTGGTAAAAAACAACTTTTGCTGCAATACGCAAAGTTGGAATTAGTCAAGCAATCAAAATAATCATGAAAAAAAATATTGGACATATTGATTGGTTTATACTTTTGCCGGTCATCGGGCTGATGCTTTTCAGCCTCGCATTTGTCTATTCGGCAAGCTCGACGATAGCCGAGCAAAAATACGGCATAGCTGAAAAGCTTTTTTTAAGCCACGGCTGGAAAATTTTAGCTGGAATAGTTGTTATGCTCATTGTCGCAAAAGTAGATTATCATGTGTGGAAAAAACTCAGCAAACCAATTCTGCTTTTTAGCATATTTTTACTTATAGTTGTACTTATCACAGGCGCCTCACTCAAGGGCGCTGCTCGGTGGATTAATTTAGGCTTTTTCAGTTTCCAGCCATCGGAACTAGCGAAGTTCGCTATGGTTTTGCATTTTGCAGCTCTTTTGACAGTAAAGCAGGACTATATCAAAGAATTTAAGCGCGGCTTCGTTCCGTTTATGGTCTGGACTTTAGTTCTTTGCGCGCTTATTGCCTTGCAACCGAACTTTTCGACTATGATGGTAGTGTTTCTAATTGCTATATCAATGATGTTCATCGGCAATACGAATCTTTTGCACTTGGCAGCCACTGCTGTCGTTGGGATTTTAGTCGCAGGGGTTTACGCCGTCTCTGCCCAATACCGCATGGATCGCATCACAGCATTTTTTGGCTCCGGCGACGCCACAAACCACTTTAATTCTTCGAGCTATCAGTTAAAGCAAGCGCTTATAGCTATTGGTAATGGCGGAATCTTTGGCGTCGGACCCGGTCAAAACAGGCAAAGTCATTTATTTTTGCCGGAATCCTACGGCGATTTTATCTTTTCCATTGTTGGCGAAGAATACGGGTTTTTGGGGCTGTTCGTTATTCTGGCAGCCTTTGCGCTAATCTTTTGGCGCGGAATGATAATAGCCAAAAAAGCACCCGATAATTTCGGCTATTTCCTTGCAATTGGCATTACAATTACTTTCGCTATATTCGTATTTGTCAATGCAGGCGTCAATACTGGCTTGCTGCCCACAACGGGCGTGCCAATGCCATTTATCAGCTATGGCGGCACGGCTGTGCTTATCTATGGCGGTGCTATTGGCATTTTACTGAATATATCGGCACAGGCGGGAGTCTATCCTAAAATCCCAAAAATAATTAAACCCAAAGAGGCGAGCGGTGAATAAAATTCCATTTCTGATGTTCCTTGTGTTCTCGGTCGTTACGTTCCTTTTGGGTAGATATGACTTTGCAGCCGCTAATTTTCTCTCGGCTGTGGGGTTTGGCATAAGTGAATTTCGTTTTCATATTATTGTCCGCTTGAAATTGCAACATAAATGGGAGCGGACTTTGCGACGTGGGGGCGATGGCTTAGGCTATCTTGGCATAGCTGTTTTATTTGTAATGATGGCTCTGAAAGTTTTGAAATAAATTTAATGAGTTTTCTAATGCAAACAAATAACTTTTAAAGTCGTCTTTGTATCTATATGTTTTATTTTTAAATGGTTTTTTATAAAATGACTAATGATGAATTAATCGAATATTGCCGGCAGAGCATAGAAAAAAATGATTATATCGCTTTTGATGAAGCTACGTTTTCAGCTCTAACGGAAGATTCTGCAAAATATATTGCTTCACTTTTTGCGGCAGATACTTTTATATTGCTTCCGCAATTTGAAATAGATTTTTTTGAATGGCTGAAAAAAGAAGATTTCCCCGTCTGGCAAGACCTTTGGGGAGACGTTACCCTTCAGCCTTATCTTGTCGGCGCTTCGTTTTTGCCCATGCTCGTCCGCAAGGATGGACGCGGCTTTCCTATCTGCGATTTGCAGGATATCGATAATTATTATTTTTCTATGGCACACATGCCGGACGAAGAATCGAAATTAATAATAGAATCCTCCAAAACTCGATTTCAAAATAAATCAGGACTTACTGTAGCCCATTTGCTCGCACTCGAAATATCGATGGATCCTATCGATATATGGCATTTTACCTTTAAGCACGGCGCTAATTTGAGCGATGCCAAAAAAGCGGTCGCTGAACTGGTTGAAGATAAAGCAATTGTTCACTTGACTAAATCAGAGCATTTAGCTGTATTTTTGGTTTTAAATGATTAAAATATTATGAAGCAAACCGTAATTATATTTTTTCTCCTCATTTCTGCCGCTTATGGATCAGAGACCGTTTTGAGTGCCGAAAGTAATATTCAATTATTCTCACGATTTGCCACAGAGACAGGAAAAAATATAAACGGGGCGCTAAGCGAATATAATATTGATACTTTATATCTTGAAATTTTGGATAGTTCCGAAAACAACTCAATCAATTTATTAATTGAAATAGCATTGCTCGAAGCAAATCCGGGCTTAACGCTTATCCAATCGAAAGAAAATAAATTGCCGATATTGACACTGCAAATAACTGATTGCTCAGTTTCATACACCGCCTTGAATGCAGACGAAGTATTGCGAAACGCAAATTTAACGATGGCTGCTGTCTTCAAAGCTAAGAGCGGCGTTCTGCAAAACATTACAATTCCTCCGCTATCTGGCAAGGATACTTTGGATTGGGACTTAGCGGCAACTCTGAACAATAACTCTCCGCTTTTCGCTCGAGGCAATTTGCCGGAGCGTCCGCGTACGTTTTACAAAAAAATAATTGAGCCTATATTAATCGTTGCTACTGCGGTTATGACAGTAGCTCTATTTTTTAGCATTCGCTCAAAATGACAAAACCGAAAGTACATATATTCACAGATTTCGACGGCACAATCACGCAAGTTGATTTGGGCGATGACCTCTTCAAGCAATTTGGCGCGTTCGAGCCTTACCACGAGCAGCTACTCGCTGGCGAGCTGGGTATAGCCGAATATTGGCAGATTTTAGCTCGCTCTTTGCCGCCGGAAGTAACGCCAGATTTTATCCGCCAATATGCCGAAAGCCAGCATACCGATGCTTATTTCCGAGATTTTTATTTATATTGCCAAGAAGAAGGATTTGAACTATCCGTCGTCAGCGATGGTTTTGATTTATATATTAAACCCGTTCTAGAAAAGTTGAATGTTGAAAATATCAAAATCTTTTGTAATAATCTAATTTACGACGGTGAAAAATATGCTCCACATTTTCCGCGAGCAAGCGAATCTTGCAATTGCTTGGCGGCTTCTTGCAAGCGGAATGTGATATTATCCACAGCCGAGCCGGACGCTATTATTGTTTATATCGGTGATGGATATTCCGACTTTTGCCCCGCAGAATATGCCGATATTGTTTTTGCCAAAAAGAAATTGGCGGCGTATTGCTTTTCCAATCGAATTCCCCACCATTCTTTCCATACATTTTTTGAAGTAAAGCAAATAATGCGGAAATTAGTCAGAGAAAATAGATTAAAACCCCGCCACCAAGCCTTTTTGAAAAGAAAATCCGCCTTTGAGACTGAGTAGGGTGGGGGCGTAGAATATTTATTGTAGAGTCTGTCTCATAAGTCAGAAATCAATGACAAGCAGGGATGCTTCTCCCACTAAATCATTTAAATACTGGTAGGGGCTGCCCCGATAAGTCAAATGGTGTGCTTTTAAGACTGGCACGCATGTTCAAATAACCTTGTGATGATACCCACATTTTTAAACACCCCCCGTCCCCCTCTTACAAGAGGGGGGAGAAAGAAACACTGAAATTATAAGAACTTACGAAATTCAATTTCCATGTTCTTGTCCCCCCTCTTTTAAGAGGGGGCTAGGGGGTGTTCATATTATTTTTGCAGTTTTATTGTTCATTCAACAAAAATGTTATGTGTAAAACCTAAAAATATACCTTATCGGGCAGCCCCATTAAATTAAGACATATGAGACAGCCTCCTGAAGGAGTAAGTAAGGCACGGCATGCCGTGCCCCTACACCGACCGTTGTTTTCCGTAGGGGCGTGTTCCAAACCCGTTCTTCCCTAGACGCCGCCCTAAAAGCGGACATGTTACGAACCTGCACCTACAAAACATAATGATTTTGTGAAATACGGAATGCCGTGCCCCTACCATTTCTCGGGAAAAACTTCTCGTTGGCACGGGAAGTTTTTCCGCATACTCTTAAATCGGTCGCTTATATTTTCTTCGTTAGTTATGTTTTCGTCTGGATTGTTAATTTCGCCCAAAAATGCTTGATGAATTCGCGGTATCTCTCTTGATTTCAACAACATCTGATATATATTTTCATTATTCCAATTGGACAAATCAATTTTTTCGGAATTATTTAATTCATTTAGAATAATATCACAATTCGGCTTTTGCCCGGTAAATTCTTCAAAAGCTCGTGCCATATCGAGTGTGCCCTTGAGCTTGGCGTCGAAAGCATGACCGGCAACGTGCGGCGTTGCCAAGCGTGCTGCTCGCATCGCTTCGCTTGATATATAAGGCTCATTTTCCCAAACATCGATAATTGGCACAATCTGATTTTTCACTGCAGCTTCTATCCAAACTGATTCGCGGACTACGCCGCCGCGCGAAGCATGCACGAAAAGCGAGCCTTGCGTAATCATTGAAATAAGTTTTCCATCAATCAAATTATGCGTCGGAAATTTCCCGCCCAATTCGAGAGGCACGTGATTTGTGATTATATCGCAATTTTGAAATATTTCATCTATATTCGATACCTTTAATCCTTCTGGAAACGCATAGCCCTCGGCTACAAGGGGCGGATCGTTTACCCATAGCTCGAGTCCCAAAAGCCGTGCAAAATAAGCAACTCGCTTGCCTACATTGCCAAATCCTATTATGCCTATCTTTTTGCCATCAAGAGGTTTATTATTTTCTTGTGCCCAAAAAAGAATTGCAAAAATAACATATTCGGCAACCGAAAGAGCATTCGAGCCAATAGCGTCGAAATAAGCAATCTTATTCGCTTCGAGATATATTTTATCTAAATGTTCGGAGCCGGAAGTGGCTGTTGCCACAAATTTTACTTCGGTACCATTCAGCAATTCCTTGTTTACTTGTGTAGTTGAGCGAACGAAAAGCATAGTGCATTTTGCAGCGATAAGTTTCTGATTTGTCAGCTTGCCACCTTCGAAAATCGAAACGTTTGCGAAATCCGCAATTGCTTCGGACAAAAGCGGTATATTGCTATCAATTAAAACATTTATATTTTTCATATTGTACTCACTTTTTTTACAAAAATAATAAAATATTATCAATATAATTAACGTTTAAGTAAATTAGTAGAAACTAAATATTTATTTCATTTTAATACAAAAAGGTAAAAAATGCAAATCAAAAAAGTTTTGGTTTTGGGTGCCGGCACTATGGGAAACGGAATTGCCCACGTTTTCGCACAATCTGGCTACGATACCGTGCTTAGCGATATATCTCAAGCTGCTTTGGACAAAGGATTTAAAACCATTGAGAAGAATTTAACACGGCAGGAGCAAAAAGGAAAGATTACTGATAAGGAAAAAACAGAAGCTCTTTCAAAAATAACATTGACAACGAATTTTACTGATTTTGCTGATAGCGATTTAGTCATCGAAGCGGTTTCTGAAAATAAAGAATTGAAATTCAAAATATTCAAAGATTTAGACGAGAAAATCAACAAGAATGCTATTTTGGCAAGCAATACATCGACTATTTCGATAACAGAAATTGCTGCAAAAACTTCGCGTCCGGAGAAAGTAATCGGTATGCACTTTATGAATCCCGT
>JBBRJR010000078.1:0-10434 GCA_038218865.1 Kapaibacterium sp. (SeqCode)
CATCTACAAGGCTAATGACAGGCTACTCGTTTAATCAGCATTTCAATTCTACTGAAGACGCAACGCTTTACCAAAATAACGGGCAAATAAGTGGGCTTTATGCTGTTTACTCCATCGATACGGCAATGGGTATTTCCGCCAGTTTCGGCATACACAGATATTCAAATTTGAACTATCTCATCGCCAATGATTTTTCAATTGAAAAAGATGGCTTAACGCAGTTAGGTAGAAATACGTTCCAAGGCAAAGGCGGACTTTCGAGCGCTTACTTAGGCGGCTCTACTCGCATCATCGATAATCTATACTTTGGTGCTTCCGCTTTCGCACTTTTTGGGCCCATTACTTCAATTGCCCTGACAGAATTTGAGGACAGTTATTCTTATAATTATTCTGTCAACAAATCGGATTATATATCAGGTTGGGGTACGCGTTTTGGCATGTATTATAACTATGATAATTTCGGCGTAGGTGCTTTTTATGAATCAATTGGCAAGGTGAAATTTAGCACAGAAACGCTTTATTCTTCGTCGCTTTTAGCCGATACAACAGTGAAAAGCAGTTTCCGGCAAAGTTTGCCATCTACTTTGGGTTTGGGAATATCCTACAAAACGGGTAAATTCCTTTTTGCAAGCGACGTTGTAATGACTCAAATCGGCGATTTCAATTACAATAGCGGCGCCGGTACTGAATTTCAAGACGCGATGAGATTTAGTTTCGGTGTAAACAGATTAGGCAATCCCAGCCGTGGAGCTGATTATTTCGATAGAATAAATTACAAAGCCGGTTTTGCTTATCAAACAATGTATTATACAATCAACAATAAAAACATAAACGACATTTCCTTCTCATTCGGCGGGGCTTTTCCCGTCGGAGCAGCAGGAATACTCGATGCCGCACTGGTTTTTGGTACACGCGGCGCCAAAACTGACGGGCTTATGTTAGAATATTACGGAAAGCTCTATGTCGAAATTAGTATTGGCGAAATGTGGTTTAAACCATTTAGAAAAAGATATTAGGAGAAAACAATGAATAACGAAGGAAAAATAAGATCTACAACCGTTATTGGATTATTGCACAATGGCGAAGCCGCTATGGGTTCTGACGGACAGGTTTCGTTTGGCAATACAATTATGAAACACAATGCCCGCAAGGTCAGAAAGATATTCAACAACACGATAATGGTAGGATTTGCTGGCGCTACAGCGGACGCTTTCACACTTTTGCAAAGATTTGAAGAAAAAATCGAATCACACAGAGGCAATTTATACCGAGCATCAATTGATTTGGCTAAAGATTGGCGTACTGACAGATACCTCCGCCGTTTGGAAGCAATGCTCGCTGTTATGACAAAAAACGAAGCTCTGCTCATAAGCGGAACGGGCGACGTTATAGAGCCCGAAAACAACATAATAGCCATCGGCTCGGGTGGTCCTTATGCACTTTCGGCAGCACTAGCTTTAACGAAACATTCGTCTTTGACAGCTCGCGAAATTGTCGAAGAGTCGCTTAATATAGCAGGGAATATTTGCATCTATACCAATACGATTCTGAATATTGAAGAGCTTTAATAATTTTAAATGTCTAAAAAATAAAGAAGAAAAATGGATAATATAATTGAATATAATGAAACGAACGAGAGCTTGAACGCTTGGAGCATGCCCGATGATTATCTTACTCCCCGCCAGATAGTTGCGGAATTGGACAAATACGTCATCGGTCAAGATGCAGCAAAAAAAGCTGTCGCCATAGCTCTTCGTAACCGCTGGCGTCGCCAAAAAGTAGAAGGCGAAATTCGCGATGAAATAAATCCTAATAATATAATCATGATTGGTCCAACTGGCGTCGGCAAAACGGAAATAGCCCGCCGCTTGGCAAAGCTCGCAGGCGCTCCTTTTATCAAAGTCGAAGCTACGAAATTCACCGAAGTCGGCTACGTCGGACGCGATGTCGAATCCATGATACGCGATTTGGTCGAGCGATCCGTCGCTATGGTGCGCGAAGAAAAAACGTTGGAAAAACAGTTAGAGGCGCAAGTCCTTGCTGAGAATAGAATATTGGACATACTCATCCCGCCCGTTACTCGTGGACCATCTTTCGATACAGCTACCGATACGGACATAGAAGACAACCACAAAACGCGTGAGAAATTTCGTGATCTTTTGCGAAACGGCAGTTTGGACGAACGGCAAATTGAAGTCGATATCGTTGTCGATGCCGTTCCTTCCATGCAAATAATGGGACCCATCGGCATGGACGAAATGGGGATGAATTTGCAAGACATCTTCGGCAGTATGATGCCTAAGAAAAATAAAAAACGTCGCTTGAAAATAGCAGACGCACGCAAGGTTTTGCAAAAAGAAGAAGCCGAAAAACTAATTGATATGGATGCCGTTGTTCGCGAAGCGCTCAGCAAAGCAGAAAATAGCGGTATTATTTTTATCGATGAAATTGATAAAATCGCCTCGAAAGGTGGCGGACAAGGTCCAGAAGTAAGCCGCGAAGGCGTACAAAGAGATTTACTCCCTATCGTCGAAGGTTGCTCGGTAAGTACACGCTACGGGCAAGTACACACGCAGCACGTGCTGTTCATTGCTTCAGGAGCTTTCCACGCATCTAAGCCCTCGGATTTAGTGCCTGAACTTCAGGGCCGCTTCCCTATTCGCGTTGAACTCAAAAGCTTGACCGAAGAGGATTTTGTCAAAATATTGACTATCCCTGAAAATGCTCTTATTAAGCAATATATGGCGCTCGCTTCTTCTGAAAAATTAGAACTTGTATTTGAGGAAAGCTCTATAAAAGAAATAGCTTCAATCGCGGCTCGCGTTAATGATCAGGTTACCAATATCGGCGCTCGCCGTTTGCATACGATTATGACAACACTTTTGGAAGATATTTTATACAATGCGCCGGACAATTTACCAGATAAGCATATAGTTATAGACGACGCTCGCGTAAAAGACAAATTGAATGAAATTGTAGAAAATACAGATTTAAGCAAATATATTTTATAATTTTAATTATTATTATTTTTATTGTTTAATTAAATATTTAAAAAAATTCAAGATAAAAAATAAATGACAAGAGAAGAATTAGCAAAGAGCATATTCGATGCAGCATATATAACCGGTGAGTTCCTTTTGCGCTCGGGCAAAACTAGTCATGAGTATTTCGATAAATACCGTTTCGAGTCCAATCCTTTACTTTTAGAAGCCATCGCCGAGCAGATGGCTCTAATGATACCCGCCGGCACTGATTGCCTTGCAGCACTCGAAATGGGCGGCATACCTATAGCTACAGCAATATCGCTAAAGACAGGATTGCCCATCGTATTCGTACGCAAAGAGGCAAAACAATACGGCACATGTAAATTAGCCGAGGGCTTCGAGATAAGCGGGAAAAAGCTGCTCATCGTTGAAGACGTCGTTACCAGCGGCGGGCAAATAATTATTTCCACAGATGAATTGCGGCAATTGGGCGCTCTTGTCGATAGCGCTCTTTGCGTCATCGACCGCGAGTCCGGCGGCAAAGAAGCCCTTTCTGAAAGTGGCATAGCACTCGTTCCGCTATTTACAATGACTGAGCTGAAAGCATAACAAAACGACTTCTCCCTGACCCTCTCCAAAGGAGAGGGAGAAAGAACCTGAAATTCCAAAAAAACTTAGTTTTCCTTCAATATCTCATCGTCATACACACTTTCGAGCTGATGTTTATGTTTGCTTTCTTCGCCGGCTAAGCGAAGAAAGATATTTTTGGTATTTTCGTTACTCATACGATTTGCCAAATCTTGATACATTTTCATAGCGCTTTCTTCGCGTTTCATGGCTATAATGAGAACCTCTTGAAATGAAAGGTTATTTCTAATTTCAATTTCATCCATATAATCGCTGATTTGCAAATCGTTGATAACGGGCTCCGAAAAGCTGGTCGAAATGTTATCAATCGTAAAGCTTTCGAGCATTTTTGCATGTCCTCGCTCCATTGCTTCGAGTTCTTGAAAAAACTGTTTGCTGGTAGAGTGCATAGATCTATTTTGCATATCGCGATAGAACTCAGCAGCTTCATTTTCTGTATTTATCGCAAATTTAATAATTTCCTGAAATGTATTCATAAGTAATTCCTATGCTGATTGAATGAAAAATTAATCTTCTTTTTGATAATTTAATATTGCTTCTTTGTGATTATCTGAAACGAGTTTTATCACGTCTTGCGGCTTTGTGATTTTAATAACATCTCCCCAACTCATAACCCACGAGATAAAGTCTTGCCCGATTGGAATACGCATTTCCATAGTCAAGCTGCCGTCTTCTTCTTCGGTCAAAACTTGTGATTGATGCCAGCGACGGTTTGTGAAATAATGTGCATAATCTTTATCGATATGCATTACGACGCGGCGAATGTCGCCATAGAACACGCCGAATCTATTTTTTGTCCACTCGGCAAAATCGAAATCTGGGATTTCGGCAGGAGCTTCATCCACATATTCAATCGATTCTATATTTTGCACCGCCAAAGCTATGTGAGCATCGTGCTTAGGCACGTAAGCAACTGCGTAAATCGTACCGGAATAAGAGAACATACAACGCAGCAGAACCACTATATTCTTTACCTTGCCCTTGCTGGAAGTATTGTAATTAACTGCAATCCATTTCTTTTGAGAGATTGAATCGACAATTTGTTTTATCATTTCGCTATTGTCGGAATAGTCGTAATAACCTATATTTTGGTCCCAAAATAAACTCTCTCGTGCGAAAACGTCTTCGGGGGCAAATTTTTCAATTTTATCTGCCAAACGATTTACGTCATCTTCGATTATTGTGCCAGTGAATGTTTTAAGATGTGCTTTAAGGATATAAAACGAAAGAATTTCGCTTGTGTCTATCCTTAATAGTGCTTGAGTGTTGCGTACATCCCGCGGGATATACCACAGGTGTTCTTTCCCTGTTTTAGTGTAAGATACAGCAGGCTCGCAATCCTGCAATAATAGCATGTCCCTTTGGACAGTCCTAAGTGAATGGTCTCCGAATTCCTTACATATCATCTCATATACTTCTGTCGTGGTATATTTATGCCCCGTTTGAAATTTTTTCAGCATAAATACGATTCTTTGTGCTTGATCTGCCATGATTATACCGATTAAAATTAAAACATATTTGCCAAATTAAATTGACAATTTTTATTGAACAATACAATCATACAAATTATACAAATTATTTTTTAAAACAAAATGATTTTTATAATTTCATAAATTTTCTTATATTGCGTATAATATAATTAAGGGGGGTTCTATAAATTAACATTATGATAATGAAGATGTTATGCGTATATTTGCAAGTAAAAACAAATTAAAAGAAACAAGAATGAAGACACAAAAATATAAAACACTTGGCAAAAAAGTCTTTTTGACGACCAATTTAATAAAATACGCTTACACGAAATAGGTAATCCATTAGAAACAATAAGGAGAGTAATAGATTTTGAATTCCTCGTTTCCACACCTGCGAACAAATACAAATGGTATTTGGATGGTCAGATTATCGCAGAAGCCGATTCTCAATATTACCACCCGCTCGTGCCGGGTAAATATACTGTCGAAGTTGCTATAAGCGGCGATTGCTACACTCCGAGCGCTGTTTATGATTTAGTAACCAGCATAAATGACGATTGGGCGTAAAACTCAAAAAATATTGAGATTAATCCCAATCTAACAACCACTTTCGCTAATATTCATGCTAATTTAAAAGCTAATATTACTGCAATGGTTACCATTTCAAATATTACTGGCAGCGAACTAATGAAATTCAGCGAAATTTCAACAAGCAACGGCATTTCTCGTCAAATCGACGTAAGTAGTTTACCAGCAGGCGCATATTTGATTACAATTGTAACGCCGAACGGAAAAGTAGTCGAAAGATTTATAAAGCAATAGCGTGGGTAAAAGGTTTGCGGTTTCCAGTTATCAGTTGCCGGTAAAAGGCAGGATAGAGATGCAGATGTGGCTGCCCCGATAAGGTATATTTTTAGGTTTTATACATAACATTTTTGTTAAATGAACAATAAAACTGCAAAAATAATATGAACACCCCCTAGCCCCCTCTTAAAAGAGGGGGGACAATAACATGGGAATTATATTTCGTATGTTCTTATAATTCAAGTGTTTTTTTCTCCCCCTCTTGTAAGAGGGGGCCAGGGGGTGTTTAAAGATGTAAGTATTATCGCAAGGTTATTTGAACATGCGTGCCAGTCTTAAAAGCACGTCATCTGACTTATCGGGGCAGCCCCATCTGGCAAAAAATTGTCTATAACATCGTAAATGTGAAATGTTAGTAGGAAATTATGTTATTAATGTACATTAGAGCAACGTAGTTGCGGCATATAATTAACTTATATTCCGTTCCTATGGAACTTTTTCGCTTTATTTTGTGTTTGTACTACTAACATAACGCTCCGATGGAGCTTCTTTAGATTTCCCACACTTTTGAAGTGTGGGAAAATCTGGGATAGAAGCTGCGTTTGTTTGTTTGGTAAGGGCAATTCATAAATTGCTTCTTCGTTGTAGGAACGTTGTTTTTCTTCCCACAGCCTAAAACCTATAACCTTCCTGCCGCCTGATTCCAGCTAAGCCAATAATTAAAATTTTGGGACGTCTAAAAATTATATTTTTAATATTTTTTTGGAGTACACCATGAGTTTTATTTTGCCCGAACTCCCTTTTGATAAGGACGCATTGCAACCACACATATCAGCCGAAACATTGGATTATCACTATGGCAAGCACCACGCCGCCTATGTCAATAATTTAAACAAGCTGATTGAAGGCACGGAATTCGAAGGAATGCCGCTCGACGAAATAATTAAAAAATCTAACGGCGGGATATTTAATAATTCAGCTCAAGTCTTCAACCATACATTTTTCTGGCATTGCCTGTCGCCCGATAGCGGCGGCACTCCAAAAGGAAAAATCGGCGAAGAAATCAACAAAGCATTCGGATCTTTCGACGAATTTAAAACGAAATTTTCAGGTGCTGCCGCTACTTTGTTTGGCGCTGGCTGGGCTTGGCTTGTAAAAAATCCTGACGGCTCACTCGAAATCGTACAAAAATCAAACGCCGGCACGCCTCTCACCGACGGCACCAAGCCAATCCTTACGCTCGACGTCTGGGAGCATGCTTATTATATAGATTATCGTAATGCACGCCCGAAATTTATCGAGCATTTCTGGGAATTGATTAACTGGGATTTTGCCGAGAAAAATTTAGGATAATATGGCAGGCTTTGGGCTTTGGGCTACAGGAAAGAAAGACTTCCGGTTATCGGTTTGCGGGGAAAACAGGTAACAGGCGACAAGAAGGCGTTAGGCTTTAGGAAAGAAAGGTTTCAAGCTATCGGTTTTCGGTAAAAAGTCAGAACGGATGGGGCTAGGGGGTGTTCATATTATGTTTGCCGTTTTATTGTTCATTTAACAAAAATTTTATGTATAAAACCTAAAAATATACCTTATCGGGGCAGCCCCTTCCCTTTTTAAGGAGTTAGTAGGATAAGCATTCCTGCTTGTCATTCATTACTTATGAGACAACCACCTTTCGTAGTAGGGGCGAACACATAGGTTCGCCCCTACGGTGTGGCGATGTAAATCATTTTCCATTTACTAATTTTTAATGTATAATAAATTTACAAACGGCTCTATACCTAAATTGTTAAAAGTAGTTGAAACGCAATTTTTATAAAAATAATCTGATTTATGTCACCCCGCCCCTACAGCCTCCTTGCCATTCAACTATAATCGATAACTTTTTTTTTCTCTGCCTATTGCCTATTGCTTTTCCTGCCACCTGAAAATAAAAAAAACAAATTATATTTTTTGGATATTAATTAATTGATATGTATTTTTGTAGCTTGTATGAAGTGTATTTTATATTTATGAATATTATATGCAAAATTATATACTAACGAGGAGTATTTGGATTAATGGGAACATTTGAACGAATCAGAAAGGTTTCTCCCTACGCATTAGGCGTATTTGTCGTTGTTTTTATTGGATTTATGGTAGCAAGCGACGCCGACATCGGCTCGCTGGTCAAGCAAGGAAACAACCCGCAAACAGCAGCTATTGGTATAATTAATGGAGAAAAAATCCTTTATCAGGATTATGAGTTAAAAGTAAAACAAGCAATTGAACAGCAGCGTACGCAAATGCAAAATCCTGATGCCGAAATTGATGAAAATCAAATTAGAAATCAAGTTTGGGACCAAATGGTAAACGAAGTACTTACGCGTCAAGAAGCCGAAAAAGCAGGCATACGCGTTACAGATGAAGAAATAGCCGACGTCTTGCTCGAATCACCACCGGAATTTCTTGCTCGCTCTTTTACTGATTCCGCCGGCAATTTCAACCGCCAGCTTTATTTGGAGCTTGTTACAAATCCCGAAAAAATTGTTAACTATATGGGACAAGACCCTACGCAAATGGATCCAGCCGAAAAAGAAAAAGCTGTTGCTAATTTCAGAAACGATTTGCTTAATATCAGCGATTATTTGCGTAGCCAAAAGTACAGCAATGCTTTAACTACCACTGTTACTACAGCCGGCAGCCAAATTTCACCGCTATTTGCAAAAACTACTTTTAAAAATGAAAACAGCACGGCGAATGTTAATTTCATTTTTGTCAATCCTGCGGAAATTGCAACTGACAAAATTAATATCAGCGATAAAGAAATTCAAGATTATTATGACTCACACAAACAGTATTACAACCAAAAATATCAAAGAAAAATAAAATTTTCTACTTTGGAAATAGCGCCATCTGCTGATGACTCAGCCCGCTCAAACAAAAGAATCCAACGCATTTTGGAAGATTTACAAAAAGGCATGGATTTAGCATCAACTGACAGTATTTTTGATTTGAAAATGAGTGAGTACAGCGGCACCACCAACGAGTGGACTATGTTCCAAGATATTGACCCAATGAAAGTTGCATATTTTGCTAACGCACCGGAACGCCAAGTGGTCGGTCCAGTTCGTTTGCCCGATGGCAATTATTTCTTTCGCTTAGACGGCAGACGCTCCGGCGAGAACGTTGTAGTAAAGGCAAGCCATGTACTTATCGGATTTGGTCCGCAAAACAACAAGGACAGCGCTCTGAAACTTGCTCAAACTGTTCTCAAAAAAGCTCGTGGCGGCGAAGATTTCGGCAAACTCGCAACTGACTACTCTACTGATAAAGGCTCTGCGGCTCAAGGCGGCGATTTGGGCTTCTTTGGCAAGGGTCGTATGGTTAAGCCTTTCGAAGAAGCAGCTTTTGCTGCTAACGTCGGTCAAATTGTTGGGCCCGTCGAATCTCAATTCGGCTACCATGTTATCAAAGTTACCGATAAAAAATCTGATGAAATCCAATATAGCGAAATTAAAATCAATCCGACTATATCTAACCCTACAAGAAATAAAATCTTGATGGACGCTCACTCTTTCGTCAAACAATCCGAAGAAGGCGTTGATTTCGACTCTTTGGCTAAACGCCTAAATTTGAGTGCTGATACTACTGACTTTTTCCCCAGAGCTTTTCCTTTGTTCGGCTCGTGGGACTTGACAAATAAAGTATTCGATTCTGAAATCGGTACAGTTTTGCAACCAAAAGATTTGAAAAAGCAAGGTATCGTAATTGTTAAAATATTGGACGAACGCAAAGAAGGCACTGCTGATTTGGCTTCGGTCAAAAAAGAAATTACTGATAAACTTGTAAAAAGAAAACAACTTGATATGCTCAAAGATAAAGCATTCAACATCTATAACGAAGTTAAAGTTAATTCGGATCTATCACTTGCGACGCAATATGAAGTTCGCAATGCAGCCGAACTCAAAAACGACGGCTCGATTCCTGGCTTAGGCTTAGATGTTGTCTTCACCGGCAATATATTCAAAAGCGCTACTGGCAAGGTTTTAGAACCAGTCCGCGGCACTAACGGCTGGTACATTGCTCAAATCAACACTATGCAAGTCCCCGACGATAAAGCAATCGAAGAAGGCGTTAAACTTCAAATGGAAAAATTAAAACAAGTTGCAAAAAATCAAGCTTATAATAACTGGTTCCAAAAAATCAAAGAAATTGCTAAAATCGAAGACCTTCGCGGCAAATTCTTTACTGATTATTAGACAAGCGTTAGGCTTGGGCATTAGGCTTTAGGAAAGAAAACAGATGGAGTTCACCCTTACAGGTGGACTCCATCTTTGCGTTTCAGGCTGATAGCTAACAGCCGTCAGGTAAGAAAGGTAATCGGTTATCAGTGTATGCCAGATAACATGCAGATGCGCCAGTCATTGGGGGAATATTTTGATGTGCCACACCTTCGGGGTGTGGCACATTTGGAATGGACTCTAATTTTCTACCATTATTCAACTCCTAAGGAGTAAATAGAATGAAGCCGATGTAGGGGCGAACCT
>JBBRJR010000079.1:0-10428 GCA_038218865.1 Kapaibacterium sp. (SeqCode)
CTGATGCCGGCGCTGACGCCGAAGTTGCCCCTCTTAGTCATTATGCCCAAAGGGCATCCCACAAAAATAAAGATAAAACAGGCGAAGGGAATGGCATATTTTTTTTGAATTTCTACCTCGTACTGCACTGCTCGAAAATGATATTCGCGTTGCTGGTAAATATCCGATTGTATGGAATTTTGCAGAAACTGAAGTCGTTGCGTTACACGCGTGATTTTCCCCGAGCGTGTGGAATCATCAGGCGAAACGACCGGAGCCGACAGTTCATCTAAATGCGGTATCGTATCCTTGGCAATATCTTTACCTTCTAAATAATCAAAATGACTTACGAGAGCAGATTGCGTGCGATTGTTGGCAAGGGTGGATAGTTTATTGGATTCATCGACAATTTTTTGCATATCGGCGATTTTCATTTCGCGGTCGGAACGGGAAGAGCCGTCCAAATCGGAGCGCTGAAATGAAAAACCGCTTGCGTTCATCATTATTTCGTAATCTTCAAAATGTATGATTTTATAGCTCTCGACCTTGGCGACAGGTATTTGGTGGATTTCTCCATGCTTCAGCTTTAAAATCATTTTTGAGTAATCCGGCGTAAAGTTCAAAGTGCCGGAGTCAGCTGAGATAATATTTCTTTTCGAGGGCGTCGAAATGTCGTAAATCGTAATGCCGCGAAGCAAGCCGCTGGCGGAATCCACGTAGCGCGACAAGATAGTATAGCCCTCCATTTCTGTGGAAAACTGCCCGGGTTCTAAAGCATAAGTCGGCTTCGTTCGCGAAACGTCGCTCATAAGCATCTTTGCCATGTGGTTAGTTTCGGGCAGTATCTCGTCGTTAAACCAAAAAAGCACGCCCGTTAGGATAGCACCGAATATTGCAACTGGCGCCATCATACGGAAAAAGCTGCCACCGCTCGCTTTTATTATCGTTATCTCGTGATTAGCAGATAAATTGCCGAATGCCATAAGCGTAGAGAACAAAACGCCCATCGGCGCTGCCAAAACGACCATCCAAGAGATGTTGTAGATGATTAACTGCAAGATAACCATAGTGTCCAAGCCCTTGCCGACGAGCTTGTCCAAATACTTCATCAAAAACTGCATCAAAAACAAAAATATAACAGTCAAAAAACCAAATAGAAATGGCGCTATATGCGAGCGTAAAAGGTATCGGTCAAATAGTTTAAACATAATCGTTTTCTTCAAATATTCTCAATATTCTGAGCGTTATTTCATCGCAAATAAAATAGCCTTTCGGCGTTAATTTCAGGAAATATCCATCGGAACGGGCGTAGTTTTCTTTTACTAAATGCTCTATTTCCTTTGCCAAAATAACACGGGCATCGACATTAAATTTTCTTGAAATTAAATCGAAATCTATACCGATAGAACGTAAAGATAGAAAAATTGTTTCAGTGAGCAACTCCTTTTTTTCGGGAAATTCTGATTCAGCTTCCGGTAAATTATGATTGTTAAGCGCTGCCTTGTATTTCAAAATATCGGGGTAATTTTTATATCGATTGCCGCGGTAGAAACCGACAGCGGACGTGCCGAAAGCCAAAACATCACTATCCAGCCAATACTTTAAATTATGCCGTGAGTGGCGATTGCTTCGAGCGAAATTTGATATTTCATATTGCTCGAAATCGCGGGAAATTAAGAAATCGCACATGTTTAGATATAAATCTGCAGAGGCGTCATCGCCTGTTTCTTTGACTTTGCCCAAAAGCATTTCTTCGAAAAGCGGTGTATTTTCTTCAAATATAAGAGCATAGCAGGAAATATGATTTACGCCTAAACTTATAGCTTTCGTCAGCGAGCTTTCGAGGCTGCGCCACGTTTGATTTGGCACGGCAAATATCAAATCAACCGAAACATTACCGAAAGTCGCAACAGCTTTTTCTATTGTGTTTTCGGCATCTTGTGCCGTGTGAATTCTATCTAAAAATTTCAGCTCATCGTCCGAAAATGACTGCACGCCGATGCTTAATCGATTGACGCCTAATGCATTATATTCTGGGAAATACTTTTCATCGCGAGCGCCGGGATTGCATTCCATAGTAAATTCTACATCGCTCGCCAGAGTGAAGTTTTCTTTTATTTTAGTCACAATTTGCGAAAGTTGCTGTGGATTAAGCAGCGACGGCGTGCCACCGCCAAGATATATCGTATCCACGAGTGGCAAAATCAAACCATCGGAAGCGGATTTTTTTTTTGAATTATCTTCGATATTTTCTCTGATATTTTCTTTTATAGCAGCTGAACGCAGGTCAATTTCGCGGCACAATTCATCTACATAATTATCAATTAGTTTGACATTAGTTACTGAATAAAAATCGCAATAGGAGCATTTTTTTTTGCAAAATGGGATATGTAGGTAAAGTCCGAGAGTGTCCATATTATTTTATATTTATATTAAAAATAATTATTCAATATTGGGAATATGGGTAAGTCCGAGCTTGTCCATATTATTTTACCGTAATGTGCGCTTTCATCTTTTCAAATTTCTTTTCGCCGATGCCCCGGATATTCATAATTTCTTCGATAGCTTGAAATTTATTATCCTTTCTGTATGCGATAATAGCCATAGCAGTCTTTTCGCCAATGCCTGAGATTTGCATTAACTCGACGCGCGTGGCGGTATTTAAATTGATTGTACCGCGAAAATCTTCTTTTTTGGAGGGCAATTGCGAGCCTAAAAATACTTCTTTTTCAACGACTGTATCGGCTTTCGCCAAAGCAGAATCTGGCTCGTTGTCTATGTTAGTACCAATATAAGTGGTGCGGTTGGCTTCGGCTAAGCTGTCGAGAGCTAAAAAGATTTGTTCCTGAATTGGCGGCGCCGGCGAGCCGAAGAAACTTAATGCTTCGGCTCGTTGGATAATAAAGCCCAAAAGTAAACCGCCCAAAACGAACGCTACTGCCAAAAGCTCGCCGTGCGTAACGCCCGACATGCTTTTTAAATTATTTATATAATTTTTTATAGGCATATTAAGCCTTTAAAGTACGTCTGACATTTATTTATTTATATATAAATCAAAACGCTCCAAACATTCATCTTTGCCCAAGACAGCCATTGTTTCAAACATGCCGGCACCAGCGGATTTGCCAGTAATCATCAGCCTTAACGGATGAATGACGTCTTTGAGCTTGATACCCTTCATTTCGCAATAGCGCATTGTTTCGTCATGCAAAGTTTCGTGGCTCCAATCGGCAATATTCGAAAACACATCTATCAGCGGACGAATCAGCTCGAGCGTCGTGTCTTTCCAATGCTTCAGGACGTAAGCCGCGTCGTAGCTTTGGGGCTTTTGGAACATATAATCAGCAAAAACAAGTAAATCGGGCAATATTTCAATGCGCTCACGCATTAGCAGTATGACCTTTTCGATGTAATCAAGCGAAAAGCCCGTTATGCCTGACTTCTCGAGCGTAGGCAAAAGCCTTTCTGCTAAGTCTTGCCCCTCCAAAGAGCGAAGATACTGAGCGTTCACCCAATCCAATTTTTGCGTATCGAAAACAGCACCGCCTTTGTTTACTTTTTCGAGCGAAAATGTTTCTATCAGTTCATCGATGGAGAAAATTTCTCTGTCGGAGGTGGGATTCCAGCCCAAAAGAGCTATGAAATTAACAAACGCTTCTTTGAAATAGCCGCGTTCAGAGAAATCTTCGACTGCGACTGAGCCTTGGCGTTTGCTGAGTTTGCTTTTATCTTTATTCAGAAGCAAAGGCAAATGTGCAAATTGCGGACGTTCCCAGCCGAAAGCGTCGTAAAGCAAGGCATGCTTCGGCGTTGATGGCAGCCACTCTTCGCCGCGGATAACGTGCGTTATGCCCATGAAGTGGTCATCAATGACATTTGCCAAATGGTAGGTCGGGAAGCCGTCGGATTTAATTAATATCTGGTCGTCAATGTCTTTGCCGGCGACTACTACTTCGCCGCGGATTATATCGGAAAAGCGGATTTCGCCATTCGTTGGCACAGTCATGCGAACAACATAAGGACTTCCGGCTTCTATGAGGCTTTTGGTTTCTTCTTCGCCCAAAGTAAATTGATTACGCATTGCGTTGCGGTCGTATTTGGGGTCAGTGCCGGCTTTTTGCTGCTGTTCGCGCATGGCGGCGAGTTCTTCGGCAGTGTCGAAAGCCAAGTAAGCCGCGCCGCTTTCTATTAATTTATTGCCGTATTCTTTGTATAAGTCAAATCTTTCGGATTGAATATAAGGACCGAACTCGCCGCCAATTTCGGGGCTTTCGTCGAATTCAATTCCTGCCCAGCTGAGCGATTCTATTAAATTGGCTTGTGCGTTTTCGACTAATCTTGTTCTATCAGTATCTTCAATTCTCAAAATACATTTGCCGCCGTGCCGACGCGCAAAAAGGAAATTATAAAGGGCTGTCCTAAGTCCGCCGACGTGCAAATAGCCCGTTGGAGAGGGAGCAAATCTAACTCTAACACTCATTTGTATATTACCGGTAATTAAAAAATTTTTTTATAAATTATTATATTTTAAAATGCAATTTACCAAAACTCGCGAAAATAAAATTATCGTTAATTGTAATTTTGATAAAAAAAGAGCTGCCCGAAAAAAAATAATTGATTCCGAGCAGCTCGCTAATGCTTAATTTTTATGAATATCGCGGTGCATAATTCTGCGAGATTCTTTTAGCTTTTCGTCGTCCGGCAAGCTGAGCAAGCGTTGGTTCAAATCCTTGTCGTTCTCGGATTGAAGCATAGAAGCAACATGAGAAATAACCTGTGCTGGGAAAATATTGTTTCTTTCGTATAAATTTCGATGCTGCAAAAGTTTTTCGCTGGATTCGACACAACTCGTAGCGAGATCGTCTAAGTCCGCTGGTGCTTGGTTCGTGTCGTGTATGTTGGTCGAAACGTAGCATTGTTTAGTCAGTTCGAGCGATTCTTTTTCTTTGGTCAAGCCCCACTCGGCTGCCATCGTTATGCCTGAAAGCAGCAAATGTGAGTTTCCGCTGCCGTCAGGACTGCGAATTTCCACAGTTTGGCGTAGTGGTTTCTCTTGCAATGGCTCGATTTTGCCTTCATTTACAACTGAGGCAAGATTAGAAACCTTATTCCAACCGAGCGGCACTCTGATAAGTGCGCTTCTGTTCATTTCGCTCCAGCAAACGCGTGTAGGCGCTTCTTGGTGCGGTACAAGGCGCAGGTAAGACGCTGTAACCATATTGCCAAAGGCTGTCAAACTTGGAGCGTACTGGCATAGTCCGCCGATGAGCATTTTTGCTTCTTTGGTTAAATCGCCTTCGGCTGAGGTCATTATGTTTTTTCCGTCTTTCATCAGTTGCAAGTGGAAGTGCATGCCGTTGCCGGCGTGTCCTGCCTCGAGTTTCGGAACGAATGTAGCGGTAAAGCCATGGCGATAAGCGACGTTGCGGATAATCCAGCGCGATAGCACAATGATATCGCCTGTATCTTCGATAGGCGTTGGCAAAAACTCGACCTCGACTTGCTCGGCACTGCGCCCTTTAAGTTCTGGGAAATCGCTTTGCAAATTCTCCAAATAGCCAACTTCGTGATGTGCGTACTTTACGTTGCCAGAAATTTGAGTAATATATTTCAGCATTTCGTTCAAAATTTCTACGCTTTTTGCATAAGGAGCCGAAGCGTGGTAGCCGCGTTGCTTTGGCATTGGAAATAAATTATTGTCCGGGATGCCGAGCAAATAAAATTCCAATTCGCCTAAAGCCCAAAGCTCCAAGCCAGTATTTTTCTTCAAAAGCTCGTGCGCATTGTGCAAAATATTGTCTGGAGCAAAGCTCGCTCTTTCGCCGTCTTTGTTTAAGAATCGACAGACGAAATCCAAACTTTTGTCGTCGAATGGATTTAAAAACGCAGTTTTGTAAACTGGAACGACATACATATCGGATGATCCAGCGCCAACAATTCCTTTGAAAAGCGAAGAGCCATCTACTCTTTCGCCGTCGGTTAAAATTATTTCCGCTTGGCGTTTGCCGGCTATCGGGATACGCAATTCTTTTATCTTGCCGTCAATGCCGGTGTAGTGAAAAGTAATTCGTTCAATTTCTTTTTCTTGAATTACTCTAATTAAATCTTCGCGAGTAAAATCTTTTGGTTCTTTTTTAAGCATTACCGATACGGGATTGGATAATGCGAAATATTCATTGTTACTTGACATAAAAATACTCCATTTTCGTTAAAATATTCTTTTTGAAAAATGCCTTTATTTGGCAAGTAAATATAACATTTTTATTAGGTTTAAGCAAAGAATATTCCATTTTATAATAAATTTTACACAATTTAATAATATTTAACGCATTTTGAAGTTTTATTCGTCATAGAAAATTACTTTATTATTATATAACAAATAAATAAAATGCAAGAAGTCGTTTATCATACAAATTATAAATTAGAAAACAGCTATTGGTGGTTCGTAGCACGCAACCAAATTGTCAAAAGCGTATTAATAAATAAAACCAAATTACCTCCCGGCACGGGGATATTGGACGTCGGCTGTGGTACTGGCGGCTTTGCGAAGTTAATAAGCGACCACTTTAAGCCAATTTGCATGGATACTTCGCCAATTGCTATCGAATATTGCAAAAGACGTGGAATAGAACAAGTTTATCTTTCTACACTGCAAAATTTCCCTGCTGGCGAAGCCGATTTTAAAGCTATTACAATGCTCGACGTTATCGAACACATCGAGGACGATAAATCAGTCGTAGAGAGCGCTTTTGCAGTTCTGCCCGAGGGCGGATTCTTTGTGGCAACAGTTCCGGCATACCAATCGCTTTGGAGCAAGCACGACGAAATACACCAACATTACCGCCGCTATAGCAAAAAAAAATTTAATTCGCTGCTCGAAAACGCAGGCTTCGAGATAAAATATTCTACATATTTCAATACAATTTTATTTCTGCCCGCAATTTTAAAAAGATTCGTCGATAAGCTCACCGGCGCCGAAAAAAAGAAAACCGAGCCAGTCGAAGAAGTTTCGCCTTTTGTAAACAAAATTTTTACAAAAATGTTTTTGTTTGAGAAAAATTTACTAAAATATTGCTCGTTTTGCTTTGGGCTTTCTATTTTAGTTGTTGCACAAAAGAAAAAATAAATTAATCCTATTAACTTAAATAAAATTAAAAAAAAATGGAAACATTCAAATCGCCACTCAGAGAGCAAATAGACAGCTCTATAGAAGTTATACGCAAATATACTGATGCCGCTCCGACAATAGGAATAATTTTAGGTACAGGCTTGGGCAATTTAGTAAATGAAATTGAAGTAGAAACGGAAATTCCTTACGACGAGATACCTAATTTTCACGCCTCGACTGTAGAATCTCACCACGGTAAGTTAATTTTCGGCAGATTGAGCGGCAAAAGCATTGTAGCGATGCAGGGCAGATTCCACTATTACGAAGGCTTTTCGATGCAGGAAATCACTTTTCCTGTCAGAGTTATGAAATTTTTGGGCATCAAAACGCTGATATTATCCAATGCCTGCGGCTCGGTTAATCCTTATATTCCAAAAAGCAGCATAATGATAATTGATGATCATATCAATTTATTTGGCGACAATCCACTAATCGGCAAACACGATCCGGCGATGGGGCCCCGCTTTGTGGATATGAGCGAGCCTTACACCAGAAGGCTGATAGCATTAGCCGAAGAAGTCGCGGTGGAAAATAAAGTGAAAATGTACAAAGGCGTCTATGCTGCTATGTCGGGTCCGAGCCTCGAAACCCGTGCCGAATATCGCTTTATTAGAAATATCGGAGCTGACGTAATCGGCATGAGTACAATTCCGGAGTGCATAGTTGCCCGCCAAATGGGACTTGAGACTTTGGGCATTTCTATCATTACCGACGAATGCTACCCCGACGCCCTGAAACCAGTCTCGATAAATGAAATAATTGAAGCCGCCGCCATCGCCGAACCCAATATGTCGCTCGTGATAAAAGAGACCGTGCGGAGGATTTAGCTCCTCCGCCTTTTTTCTGCTCGAAAGGATAATAATGAATTTTGGTGGTTAATTTTGCACAAAATAGCGAAATTGTGCCTATATGTCCAAATGTCGCCATTATTATTAAAATATTGATTATTATATAAATCAACCATTTATCGCATTAAACCCCTCTAAATACTCCAAAAAAGCCGCTTGGCACACCGATTGTAAATAAAAAAGAGAATTATTCAAGGAAGATTAAATTATTCACGGAAGAATAAGTTTTATCTTGATAAAAAATATTTAGGAGTCTGTTGATTTAATGATAATAGATGCTTTGTCGAGGTTGTCTCCGATAAGTTATGTTTTGATAGAAATACGTTTAATAATAATATTTTTCCTATCGCGTAGCGATTTAATTATGGTAACACTTGAAAATTCAAAAAGACATTTATCGCGTAGCGATTATATATAACTCCTACGGAGTAAGCAACTTTCTTTTTATTTGATTGTTACCATAATATTATCGCTACGCGATATAGAAAAATTCAGATTTCGCTGGTTAAAGCTAAATTGTCGAAATTTACTTATCGGGTACAGCCTCTTACTATTTATCGTTACTTGCAAAGATTTGGATTCCCGCTTTCGCGGGAATGACAAGCAAATTGTACTTAATCAACAGACTGTTAGTAAAAGTATTTTATCTTGGTAAAGTATCAAGGAATGAATAAAAAATTCAGGGATGAATTAGAAATTTCAAGGATGAAATAGAAAATGCTCAAAGATTTATTTACAGCGGCACTTGGCATGGTTAACCAGCAAACACGTTTGGAGGTTACAGCCAATAATATTGCAAATGCCAATACGACAGGCTTTAAGCGTGCCGGCGTTTTTGAAAGAAATCTTATAGACGCAAGGGCGAATTTTTACAATGTCAAAGGCGACGTCGAGCAAAACGATTCGCCAATTGGCTCTTACGTCGAATTTGAAGCCGGCAGCTTTCAGCAAACAGATAATCCACTCGATTTAGCTATCGACAGCGAAGGCTTTTTTGTTGTAAAAGACTTTGAAGGCAAAGATTATATGACGCGGGCAGGAAATTTTAGATTAAGCACGGATGGCGAAATAATTGCCATGGATGGCAAAAAATTGCAGGGCGAGGGCGGTGATTTAGTGATTCCCAAGGAAATGTTAGTTGCTAAGGAAGGCACTACTGACTTTAAATCTGTCGAGATAAAAGTTACTAACGAGGGAAATGTAATGGCAAATGGAGAAAATATTGGTACTATTGTCATCGCCAAACCTAATGATACAAATACTTTGCAACGGATAAGCAACCAAGACTTCATCGGCACTTGGACGTCAAACGTCCAGATGAAAGATCCACTGAAAGTCGCCATAAAGCAAGGCTGGGTCGAAGGCTCCAATGTCAATATCATCAAAGAAATGGTTGATATGATAGAGCTGCAAAGGATGTTCGAAGCGGGAAGCAAGGTCATAGCGACGGCTGATTCTACCTTGGATAAAAGCATAGCTTTGGGTAGATATTAAACGCCCGCATTTATTTTGATTAAAACCCCATAAATAACAGGAAGTTACGATATGGATAAGACTTTAAGAACCGCAGCAACCGGTTTGACTGCTCAACAGCGATATGTGGAAATCATATCCAATAATTTAGCGAACGTCAATACAACCGGTTTCAAAAAGGTAAGACCTGAATTTCAGGATTTACTTTACGAAACTTTGCGCCCGGCTGGGAACGTTTCCCGCTCTGGCGTCGAGCCGCTGAATGAAGTGCAAATCGGCTCTGGTACAGAGCTAAATTCGACTACAAAAATATTTCGCCAAGGCGATTTGGCGGCAACAAATAATCCACTCGATTTAGGAATAAATGGCGAGGGATTTTTTGTTATAAGAAAGCCTGACAACAGTTTCGCTTATACCCGCGACGGCTCATTCCAATTAAATAAAAACGGTCAAATCGTTACTTCACAAGGATATTCGTTGGATCCGGGCTTTACCATACCCGACGATGCGCTTGAAGTGCAAATTTCACGCGATGGCGTAGTCAGCGTTTTGCAACAAAATGCTGTGGATCACCAAACTCTTGGGCAAATCGAATTAGCACGCTTTATCAATCCAGCGGGGCTCAAATCCATGGGCGACAATCTATATAGTGAATCTCCGGCTTCAGGCAAAGCATTTTTCGAGCAGCCCGGCAGCAACAATACAGGCGAGCTTATCCAAGCGCATTTGGAATCTTCCAATGTCGATATAGTCGAAGAAATGGTCAATATGATAACCGCTCAAAGAGCTTACGAACTAAATTCTAAATCAGTAAAAACAGCTGACGACATACTTTCTACTGCAGTCAATTTAAAACGCTAATTTATTTTTATAATAATTTAATACAAAATTACAATGCGAAACTTTTTATTTATCATATTATTTATTACAACGACTTTGTCGGCTTCGGCGCAGTCTTCC
>JBBRJR010000080.1:0-10346 GCA_038218865.1 Kapaibacterium sp. (SeqCode)
GCTGAATGCCACCCAAAACTGTATCGGTTCTAATACATGAATTTTCACAGCAAAAACGCATAATGACCGTGTCTGGAAGCACTGTCGGAACTCGCCATATATAGCTTGCACTTACCGATGGCAGTTTGGTAATCTCTATAAATGAATTACCCCAATCAGTTGATACCGAAATAATAACGCTATCGCAAGGAAATTCCATAGCAAGTGGATCCCAGTCAAATTTTAGAGTTGGGCAGGCAGTATTGCATGAATCCCATTTTACTGGAAACGGCGAAGGCTTGACAAGCAATTGCATTGTATTAGCAGAATCAATATAAACGCCTTTTTTGGCGATAATTCGAGTAAAAATAGTACTGTCAGCGTCTGGCGATGAACAATTAAATATTTCAAGACACGGCAATTTCACAAGCATTGAGAAAGTGTTGTCGTTTCTTACCTGAACCTGCGATAAAGTTTCCCACGCAGCGCCATCATAACTATAGTGAAATTCTACTGAGTCAGAGCAGCCCGCTTCGCCGGTAACTAAAAATTCAGACCCGCTGTAATATTCTTTAACATCGATTGGATCAATAATCAAACTCGGCATGTAAAATCTTAATATTGTCGTCGTATCGTAATTTTTGGAAGGATTGCTCGAGCTTGCAATTATAAAAAAGCCTTCCTTACCCAAAACAGTGCTATCCACAACAAAATCATATTCTTCATTTTTATTAAAATTAGGTATATCCAATTTGATTGTGTCCAAGCCAAAAGGATTCGGCAGCCCATTAATTGTTTCTAAGAACAATAAATTTACTTTGCTCGTGCCGGCTATGTTCTGCCATTTTATTTTGACAGTATCCATTGGGCAAAAATCTGTTTGAGGAGCGTTCGCAAATCTTGGTGATTCCAGACGTATGGTCTGTTGCAAAGGCGAGCCAATAACATAAGTCGTATCAAATGTTGTTACAATCATGTCGTTCAGCCCATCGCCGTCTAAGTCCGATATAGCCAAATTAGATATTGTTTGATTCGGGAAATTATATGTGTAAACTGTATCAAAAGGCATTCCGAGCCGAAATTCTACTGAATAATAATTTCTCATTCTAAGCACTGTAACATTTGAGCCATTGACCAAGAAAATTTCATCTTTACCATCATTTAAATTACCGTCAAAATCATTGACAGCGGCTACCCATCCATTTATTTTTTGAGTAGCAACGGTATCGAAAGGATAGAGGTATTCACCGGGAGGCGAAGGCTTGTCAATTTCGGGCCCGCTGTTGTATCGCAAAATGGATAGTTTACTGCCAGCGAAAGCAAATTCTTTGGAGGATTGGGTTACCACAATTTCATTTCCATAATTATTTGGATAATGAGGCAGCCACTGATTTTGTCCATCGCCGTCGATGTCGCCGACTGCAATAGACCAATAATGATCTTTGCCACCAATGAAACTCGGAGGCCAGTACGGCGGTTCGTTTATGTTTTCAGCAGATGTCTTTTGATTGCCGTATATGTCAAATAAATGAATTGCCGATGTGCCGGATGAGCCATCGCGTCCGTTATACTCTTCCAGAACAAGTACGAACATACTGTCGCCCGTAGCGTTATCCCTTATATTAACATATAAAGGTCTAATGCGAGGGCGTGTTCCTTTGGTAATGGGCGACAAATCAAAAAGAGGGAAATCCTCTTGTATATATGGATTTGATAAATCAAAACTTGTAATATATGCTTTGTCGGGATAAGTTCCGCCGCTAGTTATGCGGTTTGGAATAATATCTGTCAAAGTAAGGCTCGGGTAGCTTGGCAACATCATTAAATTTTTGCCTTGAATTTTCGTCGTTTGCGAGGGCTGAGAAAAGCTGACTTCCGGACCTAATGTTACTCGGCTATTCTCATCATCGCCAATATCAGGCAAAGGAAAAGTAGAAACTGCATTAAGCGTATTGAATTGTCCTAATCCACGCAAAAATGGAGGATTGACGAAAAATTCATCACCGATTTTTGGATGCGCCATATTAAATGTAGCATAAAGCAAAAACTCACTGCCTTCTTTGCGAGCATAAACAGGCTTTAAAGAAGCCGATACATTTGGGTGCAAATCCTTATTTTTCAGATTCATCGAAAAGCGACGCAAAATTTGTACTTTATTATTTTTGTGGTCATATCCAACTATAAACGCAACAGCCAAGCTGTCCTGTCTTTCGGCTTCTATTGTTTCTAATCCCAAAACAACTGTGGGCGAAGCAAACGGAAAATTTGGATCTACAAAATTCGTATCCAGCAAAGCCGATACGCCGATTACGCCATTAAGCGACTCGGGTAGTTTTTCAGCCGCAAGAGTTTTGCCAGTGCCGTCGATGATAATCAATCTATCCCCTACTATAGCTGCCATTTCGTTTGGAGCAAACGGAAAACCTGCAAATATTTTATCATTGCCGACGATATTGCCAATAAGCGGTTGGACGTGCCCTGAAATAAGCGGAGTTGACCATTTAATTTTGAGAGAGTCAAAACTTTGCGTGCCGGAGCGAAGGGAAACATTACGGGAACCTTCGGAATTGCCTTGCGGATAAAGCCAATTAGCAGGGCTCGCTGAATATTGAGCTTCTAATGTAGATATTTGTACAGCGATTGCTAATATACAAAAAAATATATAACCGAAAGGTTTTGATATTCTTCTGCGAAAATTAGATATGTCCCTATAAAATAAAGTCTTAGCCATTTAAAATTCCCGTTTTTATTAAAAGTATATATTTATACATAATTTAATAAGCCAAAATCAAGCCAAGATTTATATTATATCAGGTAATAATTATAGGGAACATCTTTTCTAATATAGTTTTGCGATAATCGAAAATTTGCTTAAGTTTCTTTTCAACGATGATAGGTTTTGCCAAAGTGCCGAATATGCCGAAAGGAAGCCCATAATTAACTATATCAACCATCTCGACGCCTTCGGGATGCTCGCGGAAGTGATGCTGGTGATGCCAGAATTTATACGGCCCAAAACGCTGTTCGTCTATGAAAAATTTAGGTGCATTGACCTGCGTTATCTCAGTAACCCAATTCATTTTTATATTGAAAAGTGGGCGGACATAATACTTAATTATCATTCCGGCATATACTTTATCAGGCAATTTTGTCAGCACTTCAAATCCCATTTCGGGCGGAGTTATCCGGCTAAGATTCGCAGGATTAGAGAAAAAATCCCAAGCTTCATCGAGCGAAATCGGAACAATTTGTTTTGTTTCGAATGTATATATTTTCAATTAATTACCTACCAATGTGTTGATTTACTAATAATAGCTGATTTGTCATTCCCGCGTACGCGGGAATCTAATGTTTATCAGTTACTTGCAAAGACATGGATTCCCGCCTTCACGGGAGTAACAAGCAAATTGGACTTAATCAACAGAATTCTAACAAAATATGAAAAAAAAACTAAATAAAATCATCTTTAAAAATTTCTTGGATGAGATCTGCTACATCTACTATCATTATAACTCGCCCGTCGCCCAATATAGTTGAACCTGCAATGGCTGTAATGCTTCCCAAATATTCACCCAGAGATTTAATCACAATTTCCTGCTGCCCCAAAAGCTCATCGACAACCAAACCCACGCGCTGCAAGCCTAAGCCTACATTAACTACATAGCGATTATCCAGCCTGCCATCACGAGCTTGCAAACCTAAAGCGTTGCCCAAACGTATGATTGGAATTACTTCTGTACGAATCCTTATAACTTCCTGTTTATTAACAGAATTAATTGATTTCATATCGATTGCAACCACTTCTATGACTGAACTAAGAGGAAGTGCATAAGTTTCATCTTGAACTTTTACAAGTAATCCTTGGATAATTGCTAAGGTCAAAGGTAGTTTTATAATAAAAGTAGAGCCTTTGCCGAGTTCTGATTCTATATCGATTAATCCTTTCAGTTTCGTTATATTAGTACGAACTACGTCCATACCCACTCCCCGACCTGACACAGCTGTTACCTTGGCAGCCGTGCTAAAGCCTGGCGCAAATATCAATTGGTACGCTTCGCGGGAGGTCATTTGTGCAGCTTGCTCGGGTGTTATTATTCCCTTTTCAATTGCCTTATTTTTTAATTTTTCTGGATCCATACCGGCGCCGTCATCAGAAATACGAAGCACGATGTTATTTCCTTCTTGGTCAGCGTCGAGAGTAATTGTGCCGATTTCAGGCTTTCCTGCTTTGAGCCTAACTTCCTGTGGCTCTATGCCATGATCGCAAGAATTTCTAATCATGTGGACAAGTGGATCATTTAGCTCCTCGATAATTCCTCTATCGATTTCTGTTTCTTCGCCCTTGACTATTAAATTTATCTTTTTGTCGAATTCTTTGCTTAAGTCGCGAACAATTCGTGGAGCTTTTTGATAAAGCTTCCCGATTGGAACCATCCTCATACGCATTACAGCAGATTGGATTTCAGATGTTACGAAATCAATTTGCGAAGTAGTTTCAATTAAATCTCTTATCTTATCCTTATTTTCAGAGGTTTCTTCAATAAGCTCTGTAATTTGCGAAAGCCTATTTCTACCTAATACAAGCTCTCCTGAAAGATCCATGAGAGCTTCAACGCGATTAATATCTACTCTTATCGTATCGGAGGCATTTGCTTTGCTTTTGGCTGGATTTTGCCCGGAATCATGTCCGTCGGTTTTCGGGCTTTGCTTTTCATCCTTTTGAATGGGCTGCTTTTGAACTGGTTGCTGAATGAATTTATTAATATCATCAGCCGTTCGCTGCTGAGTATTTTCGAATGGAGCTCCTTCGATAGCTTTTAATAAATCCACAAAAGGTTCTTCCTCATTATCATTGTCATTATCATTGTCATTGTCATCGATTAATACGTCTGGAACGACTCTATTTTCCCAAAATTCATTATTCACTTCGTTGAACGCGGCTTCGATAAGTACCAATTCATCAGAAGTGAAATCACCTGGAGTGTTAATAATATTTTGGTTGCTTATAACTGCTTCGAAATTGGAAACAACGAAATCGGGCAATTCCTCTTCCGTTAACTCTTCTTGCGTTAATTCCACTTCCGTTAATTCCTCTTCGCCGTCAGCATCGGAAACACTTTGATTCTTCAGTTTATCGATTTGTGCAATCGTAACGGAATAATCGACTTCTAATATTTCTCCGTTTTGAATTTTGTTAATCAAAAGAATTATCCAATCCTGCACTTCGAAAAGCACGTCTATAATCGCTTGGCTGACTCTTAGTTCATTGCGGCGTAACTTATTTAAAATGTCTTCCGCATGATGTGTTATATCTGCAATGACATTAAATCCCATGAATGCCGAAGTTCCCTTAATAGTATGGAAACCGCGAAAAATTCTGTTAATAAGTTCGCTGTCGTCTGCATTAGTTTCTATTTCAATAAGATCTTGACTAAGACTTTCTAAAAGTTCGTTTGTCTCAACCAAATATCCCTCAAAAATCTCCTGCATTTCCGGATCTTGGAATTCATTGTAACCCATTCATGACTCCGATTATATTTTTTATTTTCCAAAAAGAGCGTCTATGTCGTCCTGTGAAAATTGAGCAAAAGCGTCATCTTCGTTTGAATCATTATTCGTTTTTGCAATATTTTCGTTATTTTCTGCTTCATTATCTAATTCAGAATTATTCTTTTCTTCATCTTCATCAATTGAGCCAGAAGCAAAAAGAGCGTCTAAGTCGTCTTGGGAAGTTGATTCATCATCAGCCTTGTTATTATGCTCATGCATATAATCATCGACCTGCTGCTGACGAGTAAGTTTATGAGTAATGGAATCTACGGCGTCTGGATCAAAAGCAATAGGTCTGTGCAAATTCGAGATTTGTGTAGTTTCGGCATAGCGGGTATCTTGCTTTACTAAATCACTTATATCTGACTGCTGGAAATGTGTAAGAATATTGCTTAGTTTTGCTTGAACAGTTTCGAGCAAGTTATTAACGGCTGCAATTTGCTGTGCTGTAATGTCTTGCACTTGCAGTGAAATCATTATAGAGTCAGAGTCATTTTGTATGCTTTGAATAAGCTCATCGGTATCTTTGATTATCTTTTTATTTTCTTCGCCGTTTATTTTTTTAAGAGAGCCAATTGTATTTGCCAAAAATGGCAAAATTGGCTTTAAATCCTTGCCTTGACTAATAGCTTGGTGCAAAGACTCAAGCAATTTAACAGGATCATCTTTTTTTACAGAATCATGCTCGGATATTTTGCAAAAATTTGTTTTAATAATATCAACTTTATAAACGATGCCATCGACTATATCCATAATTTCATTAGTAGCGAGCTCGGTAGCTTCGGTAACCTTGCTTAATTGTTTGGAAGCGTTGGGCATTTTTTTTAAATTATCTTGTATAGAATTATTTATTTCATCAAGAAGGGGTTGGATTTCGCCAACAAATATAAAAATTTCTTCGAGGAAAGGTATAACTCTTTGCCCCAGTACAAATAAAGCCTTTAATTCTTCTGCTTTTGTAAGCAGAGCTGAAATATCTTTTTGTTTCATTGAGAGTCTCCAGACTTAACTGTTATTTTTGTGTGGATTTAAGTACTGATTCCATTTTTTCCTTGAGAACTTGCGGAGTAAATGGCTTGACAACATAGTTATTAACTTTTGCCTTCAAAGCCTCGATAATATCCTGCTTAAGCCCGCGTGTAGTTACCATAAGTATAGGCAGATGACTTAAAGCGGCATCTCCGCGAATAGCTCGTGTAAGCTCCAATCCGCTCATAACCGGCATATTCCAATCTGTTATCACGAAATCCACTTTACCGGATTTCAATTTAATCAGAGCTTCTTGACCATCGCCTGCTTCTACAACGTCGGTGTACCCAAATGTTTTCAGAGCATTAATAACAATTCTTCTCATAGTTGGTGAGTCATCGACTACTAAAAAAATCATATTCAAATCCTTAATTTGTAATTATTTTAAATTTGATACTTATTACCTCAATTATCGCTAAAATCCGGCAAAACTTTAATTATCCGATAAATTTTGCTACTTCGTATTGGATTCGCTTTGTGTTAAAAGGCTTAATTAAATAGGAATTAGCGCCGGATTGAAGCCCCAAATTAATGTCTTCATCTTTTGATAAAGAAGAAAGAATTATTATCGGCAAATCTTTATATTCAGCATCTTCACGAATAAGCTTTATAAGTTTAATACCATCGATATTTGGCATATTCAAATCAGTGATTAGCAAATCAATTCTTTCCTTTGGCAGCATCTCCAAAGCTTCCATACCGTCTTGAGTCGGAATAATCTTATACCCTTTGATTTTAAGTGCAAGAGTAATGAATTTACGTACCGAAGGTGAATCTTCGGCTATTAATATAGTTTTTGCCATAAATTTTCTCGTAGTATCTTTGCTTTTTTATTCTTTTTGATATGCCATTGCTTTAGGAAAGTGAACCAATTTAAATGCTTTGGATATGCCGTGCAAGGATTCGGAATAACCGATAAATAGATATCCACCCTTGTTTAACGAATTGTGCAAATGAGAAACAACTTGTTGCTTCGATGGCACATCGAAATAAATCAATACGTTGCAACAAAATACAACGTCGCAGTTTGTTACGGCTCGCATTTGCTGCTGGTCATATAGATTTATATTCATAAATTTGACCATTTGCTTTACTTCATCGCACAATATGTAGCTGGACCCTTGTTGAGTAAAGTACTTTTTTAAAAGCGCCGGCGGAACGTTACGTATAGAATATTCTTTAAATATACCCATACGAGCGGTTTCCAGAACCTGATTATTAATGTCGCTCGCTAATATTTGAAATTGTACTCGAGGATAAATTGGCTTCAGCTTTTCAAGCATGATTATTGCCAACGTATAAGCTTCTTCACCTGTGGACGAAGCAGCACTCCAGACACGAAATACAGGATTAAACAGATTTTGCCGAGAAGATAAAATTTCAGGAACTATTGTGCTCTCAAAAGCATCGAATTGCTGCTGAGCGCGAAAAAAGTATGTTTCATTTATCGTAATAACTTCAAATAATTCGTTTAGTTCATTGCGACCAGAAGCGGATTTTACATACAAAAAATACTCTTCGTAAGAAGAAAGTTTATTCGCAATAATGCGCTTAGCTATTCTGCCTTCTAATAAGTATTTCTTATTATCAGTGTAGTAAATACCGCACTGATTATATATGAAATTCCTTAGTTCATTAAAAGTTATATCGCTCAGTTCCATTTTATTTGCTGCTGCTCTAAATGAATTATCATTGGTTCCGCTCGTTTTAGACTTTTGTATGCCAAATTTGAATATTTGTGATGCCATTTGAGTAACTCTTTGTTAATCAAATATTTAATTAACTATAATTTTAATTTTTAAATGTCTTTTTCATTTGCATAATAAAAGAATTTAAATATAGTAAAAAAATTTATGATATTAAAGAAACAAATCTATTAATTGTTTGTAATATTATGCTCTATCTTTGATTTCAGAGTAAATTATTTAATATTTGTTTGAAATCATCCGAAGAATCATGCGAATATTGTTTTACATATTCCAAGGTCAAATTCTTATCAAGTTTCAGCAACAAATCTAATGTAGGCTCAAAATCTGACTGCCTGCATTCAAATAATGTATCAATTAATATTTCGATAGTTGCCTTTTTGTTTTCTGCTGGGGTTTCAGTCCAAAGATAAGATAATAAAGATATAAAATCAATATCGCAGCTTACCTGTGACCTTACGCTCACAGCCTTGCAAAATGATTTGAAAAATAATTTTACCGTTTCTGGTGTATTTTGGTATAATAAATTTTGCAAAATAAGGCTTTGAGTATCAGGATTGTCCTGAAAAATCTCATTGAATATAGATGGAAAATCGTCCTCGCGATATTCGTTGCCTAAGGCAAGAAGCCCAGCTGCCCTTATGTCAGCGTCATTATCAAACAATGCCCTATAGGACAGATGCCGCAACGGATCAGGCAATACTATTTGCTCTTCCAAACGGAATGCTATTGCAGAGACAGTTTTAAGAATAATAATCTGTATCTCGGGGGCTGAAACCTCAATCAAATCGAACAATTTCTTAGCAATATCCATATTGTCGCAATTTAGCGACAAAGAATCAATTATAGCTGATTGTAAGAATTCATCCTCTTCGGTGTCCAAAAATTGCAATAAGCAATCCATTGCCTGGATATCCCCGATTTTTCCTAAAGCATCAATTACAAATGGCTTATGTACATCGTTTTCATTGTATATTTCGAGCAATTTATCGATAATGCTTGTGTCTTGGTAATTTCCCAAAGCTTCTATTGCTGATTGAACGACATTAAAATCTTTTTCATCTAAAAGCGGCACAATATGTTCGCGAATATTAATACTTCCAATTGTGGAAAGAATATCACAAACGAATTTTTTCAAATCAGGATTATCAGTTTTCAAATACGGCAAAACATACTCAACAGCAGGCTCCCCGATGCGAATTAATATATCGCTTGCTAAGTTCTTTATTTCTAAATCTTCCTCGAGAACAAATTTACTTACGCAACGAGCTGCCAAGCGAGCCTGCTCGCCTTTCAGTTCTGATAGAAATCTCGAGATATAATCCCGAATCCATGTATCAGGTTCATTCAATAAATCTACGATTTTTGAAATACTCTTTTCGTCTAATTTGACAACTTTAAGTGTTGATTCAAGTAATTCAAATTTTTCGTCGGTAGAATTGCATTTTTTTAGCAAACTCAAATTTGTTTCAATGTCCATAACATTTCAATTAAAAGATATTGGAAATATAATTATTTATAAAAATAACTTAATTATTGTGAATAATCAAGTTATTTTTGCAAAAATGAAAAAGATTATTCAATAGCTCGTCCGGCTATGTTAATGCCTAATTGTTCTATCCTATACCGCAGCTTTGCTCTGGAAATGCCTAACAATTTCGCTGCTTTTATCTGATTTCCGTTGGTTATTTTCAGCGTTTGGACAATCAAATCTTTTAAAACGTTCCCCATCTCGACGCCGGATTTTGATATTTGCAAATAATGCTGCCCGTCCAAAATCTCTACCGAAGTCTTGCCTTGCATTGCGACGCTTGTCGTGGAAGGCTTCAAAAAGCTCAAAGACTCTTTATTTATAAGGTCATTCGTTTCCAATAAAACAATTCTTTCTAAAACGTTCCGTAATTCGCGAACGTTTCCTTTCCAATGGTAATGGTTTAGTATCTCGGCTGCTTCCGGTGTAAATCCTTTTATAGATTTGCCGAATTTCGTATTAAATTCATTTACAAATGCAGAAGCGATCTTCAATATATCATTGCCTCTATCGCGAAGCGGCGGCAAAAGTATGCGTGCTACGTTCAGCCG
>JBBRJR010000081.1:0-10315 GCA_038218865.1 Kapaibacterium sp. (SeqCode)
CGCGCTTTAGTTGAGCCAATCCTGCCCTTTGCGAAAACTTCGGTCGGGCTTAGCGATATTTCCCTTAAAAGACTGGACAATTGCTCTTTATCAGGCTCTAATAAACTCGCCGCGCTCGAAAGCTTTTTGTTGTCTAGCTCATCGCCAATTGATACAAGCCGTGCTTCCAAATACCACGCACAATATTCGTCCGTAAAATCATCTGTCGAGCCGCCGCGAGTAACGACGACCGGCAATCCACAAGCCATTGCTTCGAGCGTCGGCAACGAAAAGCCTTCGCCCCGATATGGGCTTACGAAAACGGTACAAGCTCTGTAAAGCGAGCTAATCTCTTCCTCTGTCATCATTTGGTCAATATATATAATTTCAGGCGAATTCGGCTTTGCTTGGGCTTCGTAAATGGCGTCCTTAGCCGTTTGGTTGCGGTAAAACGTATCGCCGCCCATGTCTTTGACCACCAGCACAACGTCATCATCTTTTGTAAAGCTGTTCAAATATGTATCGAGTAAAATATCAAATCCTTTGCGATAAATTGTTCCACCGACATAAAGAAATTTCACATTTTTTTGGGTATTCAAACGATATTTATCGCCCGCGGGAGAGAATAGTTGCGGGTCAATTCCATTTGGTATTACTTGCACTTTGTCGAATTCGATGCCTGAATTCAAAAAGCTCTGGCGAGAGAAATTAGACGGCGTCCATATCTCATCGCATTCTTTGAATATTTCGAGAAAATCCAAGCGGTGAGTAGTAAATTCCCAAGGCTGCATTACTATCCATTTTGCTCCCTTCGGTGCATCCGATTTCGGGGGCCATTGGTGGCGTATCCAAACGTATGGCAAACTGCCAATCTCGTCGGAGACTTGCTCTTTGAAGCGAATATCTTGCGATTTCAGCTTCCTATACTTTTCGTTAGCGCCAGAAGCAAAAGAATCAGCCTCGTAGGGAATGATTGTCAAATTTGCTGTACCACTGTCGATTATATTCGAGCAATGCTCGCGATTGATGATCGCCAGCGAGTGCCAAACGAATTGCGAGCCTTCCCACACAATATTTAATTGTGGATGGCTCTCGTTTTGCAAATTTCTTATTTCAATATTTTCTTTTTCAATATTATTTTGATTTATATTCCATCTATTATAGCTATCATCTTTTGGGCGAATCCTTTCGCCAGCTAATTCTTCTAATATTGATATATCAAACAAATCATCGCTCTCTTCATTTTCTAATGCTGCAAACCCCTGCGGATTACTTGCAGACTCCTCATGCTGGGACATAAAAGTTTCCGCAGCGTGAGTTGTATGAGTATCCTCAACTATCACGTTCGCATTTTTCTTTTTGGCTAATATAGTCATATTTAGGTTAATAAAGCCGCTGTCTTGTGGAGTGTCTTCTTCGTGGAATTCGGCTGTTTCAAGCCCAGCTAATTGAAGTTTTTCGCGAATAGAAATTTCATCGAAGCCGGCGCAATGATAATCGCCCGGATTGCTTTGTCCGCCGAAAATCATAAATGACGCAATATCAGCTGACCAAACGCCGTTTATATACGCCTTTGCCTGCAACCAGAGTGAAGGGCAGCGAATGAGCAACTCTGCATCAGGCTTTAAAACTCGCGCCCATTCCTTTAAGATTTGTTGCGTTTCATGGTGGGAAAAGTGTTCCAAGATGTCGCTTGCTAAAATAAAATCAACGGAATCATCAGGCAAATCAAGCCGACGAATGTCTCCCAAAACTACGCTTGGGTCGTTGCTGAATAAATCAATATTCACGAATCCCTCGCGAAAGTCTTTACCACAGCCGAGATTGAGCATTAGTGGGTTTGGCAAAGGGCTGGGCATTGCGCCAGTCGCCTTTTTATTTGTAAAACCGTATTGCAAATCTCTTTCGAACTCTATTCTATTCATTCCGTCCATTATTGCACTTTCCTGAGAATTTTAAAATTATATTAGACATGCAAATATTATGCCTAATAAAAAATACCATTTCGATTATTTCATTATCGAAAATTCAGGATATTTATTTTATTTATAACAGACCGTTGATTAAGTCCAATTTGCTTGTCATTCCCGCGAAGGCGGGAATGAGCGTTAAGGACTCCATACACTCGAAATAATAATTATGTATAATAAACCACATAATTTCAACTTTAATAGGAACACTCACTAGGGGCTGTCTCATAAGTCGAATGATGTGCTTTTAAGACTGGCACGCATGTTCAAATAACCTTGTGATGATACCCACATTTTTAAACACCCCCCGACCCCCTCTTACAAGCGGGGGAGGAAGAAACACTGAAATTATAAGAACTTACGAAATTCAATTTCCATGTTCTTGTCCCCCCTCTTTTAAGAGGGGGCTAGGGGGTTCATATTGTTTTTGCAGTTTTATTGTTCATTTAACAAAAATGTTATGTATAAAACCTAGAAATATACCTTATCGGGGCAGCCCCTTCCCCAAATATAATGTTACGAACTTATGCGAATAAAATAAATCCCCCTGACCCCCTATTAAAAAAAAGGGGAAACAAAAATCTGAAGAAAAAACTTGTAAGTCATTATAACACAAAAGTATATTTTAACCTCTCCAAAGGAGACAGCCTTGCTTCGCTCCAATCAAGGTTGCCGCCTACTCTACTTAGCAAGCAATAGCTTGTAGCGATAGCTTTGGTTGAAATTTGTTGATATTATCATGAAATAAAGACCGTTGCCTAAGCGGGTGGCATCCATTTTTAGATTTACTTTTCCCTTTGCAATTGCTTCGTTTTGCTCCAATGCTAGCTCGCCCAAAATGCCGTAAACTTCTATTTTTACGTTTTGTGGACTAGTGTTTTCCAATTCAACATTAATTTCATTGTTGCTAAACGCTGCATTTTTAATTTCGATAGTCGGCATAAATTGGAAATTTAAACCCGCGCGTGGCAAGCAATAATCATAAAGCTGAAGCGAGCCATTTTGTTCAAGTACGGTGATGGGCTTATCTGTTTCGAGGTAAATATTAGAAAAAATAACGGGCGTAAAGTCGGGCAGCGACAAAAGCACAACGCCTTTTATTTCAAATTTATCACCTGCCTCGTGCAAGAGATTTTTAGCCTGCGGCTCATCTAAACTGAAACGCAATGCATTTTTTGAAAAATTAAAAGGTATCGACAAATTGCTTTGCCCAACGTGCCGCATTTCGTAAGGATAAAATAAATTAGCACTAAAATTAATAGCAAATTCCGCCCGCGTTAGGTTCACATTTTTGACAGCTGTATCCAAACTGACAAACATAGATATAGTGTCGCCGGGCGGAGATGAGTAATCGCCTAAGATAAATTTAGGAAAATATTGCTCTTTCGGCACGGTCGCCCTAAGCGGCAGTCGCACGGTATCTTCGCAATTGCCCCATTGGCGGATGATTAATTCGGCTTCGTAATCGCCTGCCACTTGTGATGAAAATGTAACAATGAAATCTTGTGTAGCGTTTCGAGCCAAATTCCAAGTGTTTTTCTCAACACTGAAACCCGCATCACTTGGCTCAACGCCGAGTATTTCAAATTGGCGTGGTAAAATATTTGAATTAGTTGCTGTGATGTATTTTGTTTGGGTTTCACCTGCCCAAACGTTGCCAAAATCAACTGGATTAGGCGTAAAAATAATTTGCGGGCGTATTGTTTCTATTTTCGCATTTATTAAATAAATTTCTCCGCAAACGATGCTTGTTAAGCGTAGATTTAACTCGTGCAGCCCGAGCGCCAGCATTTGAGGAACAAGTGCGGAAACAACGAGAGCGGCTTTGCCCTTAGGATCAATTACTATAATATTTTTTGGTAATATTTCAAAATTATCATTACTTAAAATTTCTATTTGCAAGCTGTCGCGAAGCTCGCCGGAATTTGCGAAATAGACTGTGTCTTGCCGAGCGTCAAGGCAGTATTCGACGGCGCCGAAATCGATAGTATTTCGATTTAATGCAGTGCGAACCGTTTTGTATTCTCCTTTAATCGGCAGATTGATTGTCTGCCCGTCGGGTTCTTTTGTGCGTATTTCGATATTACCAAAATAATATCCTTCCGTTTGCGGCAAGAAAGCAATGTCAAGCTGCAATTCTTCGCCTGCGGCAAGAACAACTGGTAGAGCGGGCATCAGAACAATTCTGAAAGCATCAGCATTTTGCGTTAGATTAATGGAAACAATCGTATCAAGCTCAAAAGCGAGATTGTTTACGTTCACTTTTCGCACAATTTCTATAGGTGAGCAAGTCATTAAACCAAAGTCGAGGCTGTCGAAGTCAATGGCCAACAAGCGATTTTTTACTTCTATAACGGCAGGAATGCATAGTTTTTGCGGGCATTGGTTGTCAAGCTCAAAACATAGATCGAAAGCGTATTTATTATTATCCAAAATTGTGAAACTTACTTCAAAATCCAATGTATCGCCTGCTTTAAGCACTTGTGGGAGAGAGGGTTTTAGGCTGTAAGATACAAATGGTGTCTGCGGCAAAAGTGAAAGAGCTTTAACGGTCTGGTCTATATTTGCTTTCGAGATAAGTCGTACCATTTTTTTGAGCGTTGTATTCGTTTGAGCTATAGCAGTGATTTTATTTGGGGCAATAATCGTAGTATTATCAAGCCCTGAGCCGGTAGTTTTTATAATTAGAAAATCATTGCAAGGCGCCACATTTACATAAATCGAGTCCAAAGAAAAGTCAGCCGTTATGGGCGAAAAGCCGATTTTGAATGAGATGGAATCATTGGGCATAATATCGACAGAAGAAGCAACGAGGAAAAATCCGCGAGTGTTCTTAAAACTGCTTGTGAGCAAAGCCTTTAAATTACCAGTATTCCGCAAGGTGATTGTCTTTATCAAAGTATCGCCAAAGCAGACGGATCCGAAATCAATAAAGTGAAAATTTGTGTCTAACTTTGGAAAATGCGTAACCGCCAAAAGCGAGACGGTATAAGGACTTTTTATGCCCCGAATAGTTGTGGCGTCGTTATTGTTGATATTCAAATCCAAACGGAAACTGCCTGCGACTTGCGTTTGGAATCTTACTCGCAATGTGTCGGCGCTGCCAATGGCTATGGATAAGGGCATTGTTTTGCCACTTGTGAAGCCTTCGATGGTGAAGTTAGCCCTGTCGCCAGCGACGTCAATTGAATTTAGCTCTAATGGTGCATTACCTGTGTTGCGTATCGGAATATAAAAAATAGTATCTTGGAAGCAACTAAAGTCGATAACGGACAAGCTGGGCGATTCAATAATCGGAGAGACGCCGTAGGCTTTGATTTTCAGCTGGATTATATTGTCGCAGGGTTGTGAGAATACCTCGAAGTCGGCTTCTATCCAGCCTGTGTCTAATGGCGAAACAGTAAATGGCAGCAATGTATTGACGGTTCCGACAACTATTGGGAAATTCCCAGAAAGCTGTATAGCGCTATTGCCATTTTTGAACAGAACATATTTTATGGTATCTACAAAGGTGGACGTAAAGGTAAAGTCAATACCGTTTCTGCTGCCTAAAATAGCGGGATTCATTGTTTGAACAGTATTAGCTGCCCTTATCGTAGAAAGTTTTGCATTGCCCAAAAGTGGCACAATTATATTTTTTGAATTAATGCTAATGTTAAATTGAGCCGTTTTATTGCCAATGCTTTGCGGATTAAACTGAATGATAATGGGAAATTTTTCGCAAGGCGACAAATATTCTTCGAGCGAATTAGGGTAAACAATCGAAAAATCGGCGGCATCTGCGCCCGTTATGCTGAATTGAGCAAGTGCTTGGTCGAAAGATAAGTTTTGGAGCAAAATAGTATCGCGAGCCATAACGGGCATGCACTTATCGTGGAAATTTAACACTTCGGGTTCGACTTTAGCGTCCGATGGCATTAATTTATAAATACCTTGCCCAACAACCCAGCCATCGGTCGGGGAATTAAACCAAATATCATCTAAGCTGCCGCCTATTATACCGCAGTTAGCTTGTTTCCAATTCGCGCCTGCATCGGAAGTGTAATAAACTTGTCTATTGTAGCCGCAAGCCCATCCAGTTGTTGCATTTATCAAAAATGTGCCGAATAGCGATTCAGGTGTTAGGGTTTCCTTCCAAGTGGCGCCGTAATTTGTGGAAAATCTCATGCCGCCGATAATAGAGCCGCCGCCAGAGCAAGCTGAGCCTGCTGTCGGGACTAAAAACGAGTTGCCGACATTTGTTATTTCTTCCTGCCAAATATTTGATCCGGTGGTAGCAAGCACCGCCCACGAATAGCCGGCATCAGTGGTAACCCAAATTTTACCGCTGCTCGAGGCGTAGCCAATGCCGGAGGGCATGAGCATCACGTCAGTTAAGCCGCTGTTGGGCTCGCTGCCCGAGAAGAGAGTCCAAGTCGTGCCGCCGTTAGATGTGCGGTAGAAATGTTGTGGTCTTGTGCCGCAGCCATCGCCGACGACCATTCCGTTGTTGGCGTCTAAAAAAAAGCAACCCCAGTAATCGCTGAAGTAATCGGGCGTTATGTCTATCCAATTAGCGCCGCCGTCGGTTGATTTGAAAATGCCCTCGACGCCTGAGGTATAGCCAATGCTCAGCGTTGGAAAATGAATGCTTTCCATGTGGTCGGCACCAGCGATGGTCGAACCGATCCAAGTCGTCCCACCGTTGGTCGTACGGAGTACTTGTCCGTTAAAGCCGCAAACCCAGCCGTAGTTCGTGTTGGAAGGATGAAAATATATGTCCAGCCAATAATTATTATTATAGGGCAAAGGTAAGTTCGTTATCTTTTGCCAATAAGAAGATTGGGCGGTGGTTGTGCTTAAAAATACAATAAGTATAAATAAATATATATGTTTCATTTTAAAATTCCAAATATAATATGCTAACCAAATATATGAAAATAATTGTTATAAAACAATATATTTTATGTAAGTTGCATTTTTTATAAAAAAAATTTCGAATGTACAAAAACAACTTTCAAATTTGTTATTCGTTATTGTTATTTTATGAATTTAATGAATTAGAGAATGAAAAAACTTTCCGTTTGCATTATAGCAAAAGATGAAGAAAAAATGATAGGCGAGTGCCTCGATTCAGTCGCCTCTGTGGCTGATGAGATTATACTTTTGGATACCGGCTCGCGGGATCGGACGCGTGAAATCGCTCACGAAAAAGGAGCGGCAGTTTACCAAAGCGTGTGGCAAGATGACTTTTCGCTTGCGCGAAACGAAGCGATAGACAAAGCTACAGGCGAATTTATTTTGTGCATCGATGCAGACGAAAGGCTGCTTTCGCCTGATGAATTAATGCTAACTCTAAACAGTGCAAAGCCCCAAACGGGCGGATTATTGATAGAAGTAGTTTCTGGAGCAAAGGGCTTACAAGACGTTCAATCCAACTACGCTTCCTCGCTTTTGCGGCTGTTCAGAAATCACAAAGGGATACGTTACGAAGGCATCGTCCACGAGCAAATTATAAATTCGCTAAAAAAAGCAGGCTTGACTATCGAAAATACCAATATAAAAATTAGCCATTTGGGTTATGATCTATCATTCGAGGAAATGAAAAAAAAGCACGAACGCAATCTTGCCTTGCTTCACAAATGGCTTTTGGCGAATCCGAACGATTCGTACAATTTAACGCAACGAGCCAAAACGCTTACCGCACTTAATCGTAACAGTGAAGCGCATAGCGATTACGTCCGAGCGCTTGAAATAATCCCCACGAGCAATCAAATGAGAACGAGGGCGCTAAACTACGGAGCAATAAACGCCTACCGCATCGGCGAGGGCGAGCAGGCGTTGTCGTGGGCATTGGAATCGCTTGAGCTTATCCCACAGCAAACTTTTGCACATTTTATTTTGGGCGAAATTCATTTTGAAATGAAAAAATACATAACTGCCTACGAGCATTACGCCGCTATGCGACTTATTTCGCAGGCGCCGCCTGACGCTATGGCTTTGCTTGCCGGTGATTACAGCATTCCGCAGGACGTTTTGGCGTATAAAATTGGGCGCTGCCACTTTTATCATAAAGATTATCAATCGGCGAGCCGCGAGTATTCTATTTCTTTTGAGCTAAACACAAAAAACGTAATGGGATTGGTCGGCTTGGCAAATATAGCTTTTAATCTGAAAAAGTACAAGGAATCTAAAGCTTTACTCGAAACGGCGCTGGAAATTGATCCCGCTCAAGACGAGATAAATTATTACCTCAATCAAATTGAAATTGCCACAAAAGGCATTGATTTTGAACAAGTTGAAGAAAATGCTCAAATAATTGAAAATCGAAATTCAGTTTCGAGTTCAAGTATAAATTCTAATCCCAATATAGTTTCCAATTCAATTTCTGAAAATAATAAATACGCTAACGAAAGCTCGCAAAAATCAGTGCGATTATCCGTGTCGATGATTATAAAAAATGAAGAAAAAATGCTTGCCGAGTGCTTGGAATCCGTCAAAGATGCCGCTGACGAAATAATCATCGTTGATACTGGCTCGACCGACCGAAGCAAGGAAATTGCTGCTCGCTACGGTGCAAAAATATATGATTTCGCTTGGGCAGATGATTTTTCTGAAGCGAGGAACTTTTCGCTTAGCCAATGCACTGGCGACTGGGTGCTGTATATTGACGCCGACGAGCGGCTCACGCCTGAGAGCGGAAGATATATCAAAAATTATATTTCTTCGGCACTGCCTGAGATTGGCGGCTTTTTGTGTACAATCGAAAGCGAACATTCGCAATTGGATGGCTCGCTCGAAAAGCATCGCGGGAGCTATCCGCGACTCTTTCGGAATTTGGGCTATCCTCGCGTAAAATTTCAGGGACGCGTGCATGAGCAAATTTCGCCTTCGCTCGTCGAAAACGGCTTGAACTTTGCGGTAACTGACCTCGTTATTACGCATTTGGGATATAATCAGCCCTACGAAGTAATGCAGCAGAAAGTAAAGCGGAATTATACAATGCTTTTGGCGCATATAAAGGAAGAGCCGACCAACGGCTACGCTTGGTTTCAGCTGGGGCAAACGTTGGGGCAAATGAATTTAAAGAAAGAAGCCGAAGAAGCTATAAAATTTGCTATAAGCTGTGGCAATTTGACAGATACGATTTATTCATCGGCGACGGCTGTTTTGGCGCAATTTTCTGGCAATGGCAGGCGTTTCGCGGAATCTCTCGATTGGGCGGAGAAATCACTTGTAAAGTCGCCGAATCAAATTTATACGCTATCGCTGAAAGGAAACGCGCTGCTGAATTTAGGTAGAAAAAATGAAGCAAGAGAGGCATTCGAGGCAGCAAAATCTTTGATTTTAACAGGCAAAACGCCTGCCTTAGGCGCTGCTGGATTCGATGTTGTTTTGCCTTTGAGCGTGGTAGAAGATTGGATAGAATTAACAGAGAAATAGGCTGCTGTGGGGTAATTAGTCATAGACTAACATCAGGCTTGCCCGTGTCCTTTGATAACGCACCACACGGTACGCACTATGATTTCAAAGTCTAATTGCAGCGACAAATTTTCTATGTAATAAAAATCGTCTTTCAAGCGGTTTTTTATTTCTTCGACGCCATATTCGTAGGGCTGGTATTTGACCTGCCACCAGCCAGTAATGCCAGGGCGGACTATAAGCCGGCGCTTGTAGTAAGGGATTTCCTTACTTATCTCTTCGACTACTTTCACAAGCTCGGGGCGTGGTCCGACGACGCTCATGTCGCCGATAAGAACATTGAAAAACTGCGGTATTTCGTCCAAATGTGTTTTGCGTATGAACTTACCGATGCGCGTAACGCGGACGTCATTGACGGAAGTCCACAGCTCTTTTTCTTCTTTGGACGCCGACCGCATCGAGCGGAATTTATACATTAAAAACTCTTTGCCGAATTTGCCAACGCGGGACTGCTTGAAAATAACTGCGCCCGGCGAATCGATTTTGACTAATAATGCTATAAGAAGCCAAAAGGGAAGCCCGACGATTAACACCAAAAAGCTGAATATAATATCGAAAATCCGTTTAATAGTTTCCTGCCAAGGCTTTAAAAGCTGAGTTTTTATTTCTATTAGCGGAATGCCGTAGAGGCTCTGCGTGCGGGTTTGCCCGGTGAAAATTGAATATAAATCTGGCTCAATGTTTACTTTATAGCCTGATTCGCTGCACTCGGCAACAATATTCATTAATTGCAGGTGGTTATAAATATCTGTTGATATGATAACCTCTTCTGGACGAGTCGCTTTTAAGATTTCGACCATTTGATTTATTGTGCCCAAAGCCGGCGTTTCAATATTTTTTTCTTTGGCTAATATTTTAAATTTTTCCAATTCCGCCTCATCGAGCAAAATAATTCCTTTGACGCG